>NZ_JBYLHW010000005.1:21568-76491 GCF_057747715.1 Bacillus sp. JST-5
GGTCACCAAAAAGACCCCCTTCTTCTTGTAGTCTCGCTTGCTATTATATCAAATTTTCAAAAATAATTACAAAATCTTCTTGAAATTTTGTTTCTTTTACTATTGCATTTTAGTCGTTCATCACCACAATATCGAAAATGCTCAACTTGGCAATTAAACATAAAACCCCATTTCAGCAATATGGAAATGGGGAATTCTCTTACTTTAATCCGGAAGATCCGAATCCTCCTGTATCTCTAATTGAATCAGATAGTTCTTGAACTTCATGCATATGTACATTCGCCACAGGAGCAATCACCATTTGAGCAATTCTCATATGTTTTTCTACTTTAAAATCTTTTTTCCCGTGGTTAATTAAAATAACTTTTATTTCTCCTCTATATCCTTCGTCTATCGTTCCCGGACTATTTAATACTGTTACGGAATGATTCAATGCTAGTCCGCTTCTCGGTCTTACTTGTGCTTCTGTGTTTTTTGGCAACTCGATTTGGATTCCCGTACGTATGAGCGCGGATTCTCCTGAAGGAATTATTTTTTCTTCAATTGAAAATAAGTCAAATCCCGCATCTCCTGGATGTGCTTGATAAGGCATTTTGGCGTCGCTATCTAATAATTTTACTTTCACTTCGTAGTTCAACTTTTCCCACCTCTTACAAACTGATAAACAAATTATAACAAATGGGAAAAAAAATGAAACTTAATTTGCCGTTGCAAAAAAAATACAGACCATATACAGTCTGTGCATTAAGCAGTAGCTTTAAAAAAATCTTTCCATTTAATAATCACAACTTTTTCTCTTAATATAATGATAAGAATTGATAATGCTGCAAGGACAATTAAAGCAATAGACGGGGTAAATTTTTTAATAAACTGACCGAAAACCGTATAAAAAAAAGCTAAAGGAATATTAGTAAAAAATGAACTTTTTACATATTCCCAAAAGGTTCGTTTTCTTTCTAATAAACAGAAGGATAGTAATTGAAAATGCATAAATGGAATAAGCTTCAATACAGCGATTTGTCCTACGGTTAAATTGGCGTGAATTCCAAACCATTTTTCTTTAATTTGTTGTAGTTTTTTATACACTTTCGGTGTTTTCTTTAAGATGATGTATATGCATAAACTGGATAACGTTAATCCAATTAATGAATAGACAAAACCGAGAATCGATCCGAATAATAATCCACCTGCTATACATACGATAACCACCGGAATAAATAGCACTTGACGTAAAATGTGAAATAAAATAAATGCTACAGGGGCAAAGAAACCACTTGCTTCAATAAAAGCAAGAAGTAACGTCCATTTTTCATCCATCGTTCCACCTACTTTCTGGTGATCTCTCATGTTGCATTTATTAAAAACTTATACTGTTTTGCCAAATTATATGACAATGGACAAAAAATTTAGGACGTTCTTGTCTATTCAATTGATTGCTATTTTTGAGCTAATCGAACCTTTTCAAAAATTTATATAATATACGATTGCAGCATGGAAAATTGTTAGTAGTGGAAACCCTATGAGAAATGTTAAATGCTTTGTTTTATGACGGAAGAAAAACATAGCAACCGTCATACTAAACGCTCCACCTAGGAAGGCAAACGTCCATAAAGTATTTTCTTTTATTCTCCATTTATGTTTTCTTGCTTTTCTTTTATCTGTCCACATAAGCAAAAATCCAAATACATTTAGCAAACAATAATAATACAAAATGATCATTCAATCATTCCTTTAAAATTAATTTTTAAATGTTTATCCATCATGTAAGTTGAAAAATTTACTAGCTCAAGCAATTCCATCACTTAATAAATTATCGCTTACAGGATTGCAATTTTATTGAAATCATTCAGCTTTGTCACATGAAAAAAAGACAGCCATCTTAATGACTGTCCTTTAACTTTATTACTTCGCAAGTTTTTCTTTTGCTGCGTCTGCTAATTGAGCAAATGCTTTTGCATCATTAACAGCAAGATCAGCAAGCATTTTACGGTTTACTTCAATACCAGCAAGTTTTAATCCGTGCATTAAACGGCTGTAAGAAAGACCGTTTTGACGAGCTGCCGCATTGATACGTGCAATCCATAATTTACGGAAATCACGTTTTTTCTGACGACGATCGCGATATGCATACATTAAAGATTTCATTACTTGCTGATTAGCAACTTTATATAAACGATGTTTAGAACCGAAATAACCTTTAGCTAATTTAAGAACTTTTTTTCTGCGTCTGCGAGTAACCGTACCGCCTTTAACACGTGGCATAGTGTTTCCCTCCTAAAATGTCTTCATTGAATTACTTAAGATTGTCAAGCATATGACGAATACGTTTGAAATCACCTTTAGATACTAATGTACCTTTACGTAATTTACGTTTTTGTTTTTGAGATTTGTTGGAGAACAAATGGCTTGTATAAGCGTGAGAACGCTTTAATTTACCAGTACCTGTCTTTTTGAAACGTTTAGCAGAGCCTCTGTGTGTTTTCATTTTAGGCATTTGGAATTCCTCCTCAATTCGTTACTTTTCATTTTTTGGTGCAAGAATCATAAACATGCTTCGACCGTCCATTTTTGGGCTCGTTTCAATTGTCGCAATTTCGGAACAGCCTTCTGCAAAACGATCTAATACCCTTTGACCAATTTCTTTATGAGTAATCGCACGACCTTTAAAACGGATCGTCGCTTTTACTTTATCGCCCTTTTCTAAAAACTTAATGGCATTACGTAATTTTGTATTAAAGTCATGTTCTTCAATAGTTGGACTTAGACGAACTTCTTTTACGTTAATGACTTTTTGTTTTTTACGGGCTTCTTTTTCTTTCTTTTGTTGCTCAAAACGATATTTTCCGTAGTCCATAATACGGGCTACTGGTGGTTTTGCATTAGGAGCAACGAGAACAAGGTCTAAATTTACTCGACTCGCAATTTCTAGAGCCTCAGCTTTCGATTTGATTCCTAATTGCTCTCCATTAGAATCAATCAAACGAACTTCACGAGCACGAATGCCCTCGTTTACAAACATATCTTTGCTAATAACGAGCCACCTCCAAGGTAATAAATGCGAATACCGTTTGGGACTTTATCACCTATTGACAAAATAAAAAAGTGCGAGGTTATACAAACACCCGCACAAAATCTTTATAAATATAAAGAAGTTATTAATCATTTGCATAACCTGTCAACAGCTTAATGCGTCAAAGCAGGTGAGAAGCGGGTGCTTCTTCTTCCACAAACCGTATTCTTTTCACTCTTATAAAATTAACATATTCAACAATAGTTGTCAATGGTTTTCCTAAAATAACTAACAAAAATAAAATTATCACATTTCCCAGTAAAAGACAAGAGAAAAATATAAATCTTCCTTCATCAAATTATTTGTTCCATTGTGAAGATCAAACCTATAATAAAAGGCTCTACATTTCATAGAGCCTTTTATCAACATTACTTATTTATTCTTGCTTCTTCTAGTACTTGTTGCATAAATTGTTCAAATGGTACTGACTCTGATTTTTGTTCTCCGTATTTTCTTACGTTAACAGAGTTATCTTTTACCTCTTGATCACCGACGACTAGCATGTATGGGATTTTTTGCATTTGTGCATGTCTTATTTTATATCCGATTTTTTCATCTCTTGTATCTAGCTCAACGCGAATACCTTTTGATTTTAGAAGATCAGTTACTTGTTTCGCGTAGTCATAATGTGCTTCTGGAGATACTGGAATAACTTGAACTTGAACTGGTGCTAACCATGTTGGGAAAGCTCCTTTATATTCTTCAATTAAGAAAGCAACGAATCTTTCCATTGTTGAAACAACTCCGCGGTGGATAACAACCGGGCGATGTTGTTTACCATCTTCCCCAATGTATGTTAAATCGAATTTTTCAGGTAATAAGAAGTCAAGTTGAACAGTGGACAATGTTTCTTCTTTTCCTAACGCTGTTTTTACTTGGACATCTAATTTTGGTCCATAGAATGCGGCTTCGCCTTCTGCTTCGTAATACTCAAGTCCAAGCTCATCCATAGCCTCTTTCAACATGCTTTGTGCCTTATTCCACATAGCATCGTCATCATAATATTTTTCTTTATCTTCCGGATCGCGATAAGATAAGCGGAAACTATAATCATTTAATTGAAAATCTTTATACACTTCAATGATTAAATTCACAACACGTTTAAATTCATCTTTAATTTGATCTGGTCGAACAAATATATGCGCATCATTTAATGTCATTCCACGTACCCTCTGTAAACCAGATAGCGCACCTGACATTTCGTAACGATGCATAGTTCCTAGTTCCGCAATACGGATCGGTAATTCACGATAACTGTGAATATTATTTTTATAAATCATCATATGGTGTGGACAGTTCATTGGACGTAATACAAGTTCTTCATTATCCATCTGCATGACTGGGAACATGTTTTCTTGATAATGATCCCAGTGACCGCTTGTTTTATAGAGCTCAACACTTCCTAATACAGGAGTGTACACATGATCATATCCTAAGCTGATTTCTTTATCGACAATGTAGCGCTCAATCACTCGACGAATTGTTGCTCCTTTAGGAAGCCATAGTGGAATTCCTTGTCCGATGAGCTGTGAATTTGTAAATAAATTTAATTCTTTTCCAAGTTTACGATGATCTCTTTCTTTAGCCTCTTCTAGTAAACGTAAATGTTCTTCTAAATCTTCTTTTTTGAAAAATGCAGTACCATAAACACGTTGAAGCATTTTATTGTCGCTATTTCCTCGCCAGTATGCTCCAGCAATATTTAACAATTTAAATTCTTTAATTTTTCCTGTTGAAGGAACGTGAATCCCTCGACAAAGGTCAAAAAATTCTCCTTGCTCATAAATAGTAACTTGTTCATCTTCTGGAATCGCTTCAATTAATTCCAGTTTATATTCGTCTCCAATTTCTTTATAACGTGAAATCGCTTCTTCACGACTCACTTCGACTCGGTTAATAGCAAGGTTTTCTTTGACGATTTTCTTCATTTCTTTTTCAATTTTTGGAAGGTCTTCTGGAGTTAATGACTCTTCCATATCAATATCGTAATAAAAACCACCTTCGATGACAGGTCCTACTCCGAGCTTCACATTTTTATACAATCGTTTAATTGCTTGTGCCATTAAATGGGCAGTACTATGACGTAATACTTCCAACGCTTCTTCATCGTTTTCAGTAATAATTTGTATTGAACCATCTTCTTGAAGAGGACGGCGAAGATCAACGAGAATTCCATTAAATTTTCCAGCTATTGCTTTTTTCTTTAGTCCTGGGCTAATGGATTGAGCGACATCTTCTGTCGTTGTTCCTACTGGGAACTCCTTCTTAGCCCCATCTGGAAATGTTAGTACAATCATTTCTGACATGATTTTTCCCTCCTTAAATGTTTCCAATAAAAAACCTCATCCCAACATAGGGACGAGGTTATATACCCGTGGTTCCACCCTGATTCTCAATTATCACAAACATAGCTTGATAATTGACTCCAGTTCAAATAACGGTTGCTGCCGTCAACTGCTACTGTATCGTTCACAGTTGAAGTTTAGAGGTGGTAAGCAATCTTTTCGTGTTAGGAAGGTTTCAGCCAATGCCTTCCCTCTCTGGGAACCGTAAAAGATAGCTCATGTCCTCATCATCACTTATGACAATATAAAATTCTTAGTTATTTTCGTATTATATTCATAAAGGAAGGAAAAATCAAGTGAGTTTATCAAAATTTCGTTTTTTTCTAATACTATCAAATTCTGAAAATGGATAAAGACAAATTCTTTCCTCAAAAATATTCATGATTGTTCTTATGATTCCTTGCTCACTATTATTCGTAAAAATGTTAATTCGTAATGGTGAAATAGAAAGTAATGGTGCAATGGTCGTTGAATCTACATAAATCGGATGATTCGATAAAAGTTTACGGTCAATCGTTTTAAATAATTCCGAACGTTTCATCTCTTCAAATTTCTCATTGTAAAATGTAAAGCCATCTTCATCGACGAGTTGGATTTCTTCTATCAACGGTTTTCGTCCTTTTAAAAATTCCCTTAATGTTTGAATAAACAGTTGATAGTCTTGTTCAAGCTTATATTCATCAATCGCAATTTCTACATAATTGGAAAGATTATTTAAATAGTCTTTGAGACGGAATTTAATAAAAGCATCAAATGAAAACGGAGTATTGAGTTTTAACGTTTCTAAAAGAGCATGATCAATCAATTGTTCATCTTCAATATGATTGATATGTACAGGTAAATCTCTTTTTTTACCATCTAAGATCGTATGAATCATTTCAATAATTTGATTTTGTTCTTCTTCATCGGTATAAAAAAATTCTTCTTTTAAAATTTTTCTGCACCATTCCTCTTTCTTTTTCGTTAAGAAATATTTTTTCAATTGATGATGAATTTTCTCTTTTTCAATGGTATTACTAATGGTTATATAAAAGTTGCTACCTATTTTTTCAACTTTTATCAAATCATCTCGTTCAGAAATTTGGTTTTCCTTTAAAAAATATCGATATAATTCCTTTGATTCTGAAGGACTTTGCATAAAGATGACCAAACAAGCATCCCCCCTCATGAGGATATCCTGATTTATATATATGGGGGGCTTGGCATGTTTAGAATCAGAATGTACAAAAAGAAAGGAAAATGAGGAAGGAAAGCCTAATGACATGTGATTACTATTATCACAAAAAAATCGCCTACACAAAATAGGCGATGTTTGGCAGGCAAACTCCAATATAGTTAGTAAATATCTTCCATTTAAAACGATTGATGTCTTTTATTTTTACCGTCGACTAATACAGGCTCTGCTAAATATTTAATTCTCTCAATGATTCTTCCCGCTTTAATTTTCTCTTCTTCTCCACGTTGAGAATACGTAAGGTGATCAAATAATTCTTCCAAATCAAAATTGGACGAAAAGAACGTTGGCAAATGCTCATTCATCCGATATTGCAATATTGGACCTAGTACTTCGTCTCTTGACCAACTTGAAACACTTTCTGCCCCAATGTCATCGAGCATAAGAATTTCGGCATTTTTTAACGCCTCCAATTTTTCATTTAGAGAATGATCCCCTATCGCTTGTTTCATTTCTCTTAAAAATTCAGGTACATAAACAATTAAGGAGGAGATATTCCTTTCCGATAGTTCATGGGCAATCGCCCCAAGCAAATACGATTTTCCGGTTCCAAACGGACCATGAAAATATAAACCTTTTATTTTTTTACCTGGTTCATAGGATTCTAAAAAATCTTCAATCTTTTGCACAGCTTTTATTCGACTTGGAGAATCTAAAATACATTCACTTAAAGAAGCTTCCATCATCTCTTTAGAAATGTGCAAACAAGTGATTCGTTTACTTGCTTTATTTTTTTCATCTTCAGCAATTTTCTTTGCACATGGTGAATATTGAATATCAATTCGATTATTTAAAAAAACAAGCTTTGGCTCATAACCTTGAATAATATTTTGACATTCTCCAAGACTATTGCACTGAGAGCAGTTCTTCGATTGTGTAATATATTCATAAAGTTTCGTTAAACTACGATCAAGTATTTCTGATGTAATTTGACTAGAATGTTTTTTCAAAAATAGCCGAACCTCTTCATTTTGCAATATTTCCATTTTCATTTTTTCATATCGGGCAAGAAATCCCTCACTGTTGGATAACTTTTGAATCGTTACACCAATTTTCTCCAAGGGAATCATCTCCTATTTTTTATATTTCTTTAAGCGCTCTTCCATTTTCCGTTTTTCTTCTTCAAAATCAAATGTCTCATCAGTTGACTCATTTGATTTTGCCGTTTGCCGAAATTCATCTTCTTTAAACCACTCAGGAACTTTTTCTGAGCGAATCGGTTTAGCCACCTTTGATGAAGGTTTATTTTTTTGGTTTGCCCACTCCATATATTGTCGGTGCTCTTTTTTTGCTAAGTTCATAGCCTCTTGCACCGTTTTTATTTTTTTCCGTGCCCAATGACTGGCGATTTTTTGAACGTAGCTTTTATGAAGTTTCATATCTGTTTTCAATAAAACATATTGAATGAGAACATTTGTAACACCAGGTGGCAATTTTTGTTGGAACATAATTTCTTCAATGAGTTGAAGATCTGCTTTTGAAGGTTCAGCCCCATTAGAGATGTCCTTTAATACTTGTCTCGGACTGACAGTTTCTAAATATTGAATGAGACGTACTTCTTTTGGATCATTTGAAACATTTTCAGACAATAAGGTCCTCGGTTGGGTCCGGTCAATGAGCATTGGTAATTCTTCAGAACGTTCTAACTGGTACCAGTCGCGTGCTGTTTTTCTCAATTGTTCAATATCAATTTCATCTTTTTCGTTAATAACGGTAAAAACAATATTTTTCATTTGGATATGATCAATCCCGTAAAGAAACGCTAATTTGAGAATCGCATCTTTCACAGTTGGAGTAATCGCACTTTTTGGAATAATATGGTCGCTTAAACCTGCTAAAAATAGATCAAAATTAAACGTTTCTGGGAAAACAGTAATCGTTTCAGCTTCAGGTTTCTCAATAAAACGACTTCCAATATGGTTAAACAGATCTTTGTCTTGACTTTCTGTCATCATAGAACTGGAAGTAAAAACTTGTTGAAACTCTCTCGTCACATTTTCATATTCTTCAACTTGAAATGGTCGATCGGCGAAAAATTGTTTCAAACGACGATACAACTGATTCCCAATCTTTTTATATAAAAAAATATTTAACATACTATCGGAAAAAAATTGTTTCGGTGAGAGAGGCGGTTGCAAATAATATACATATTGTTTTGAATCATCTTCTTGTTTCACATACGTTTTTAAAAGTCCAATCGCTTCCAGTTTTAGTCTGGCATCATATATTTCTTGAAGACTTAGTCCTAATAAACTCATTAAATGATAATGGAGTGAAGGTTCTGACCATAGCCGATTTTCTTCCACTTGGCTAGATAATGTGATATATAAACTAAGACATACCGGCCCAATAAGCGGTTGATATAAATAGGATAATACTTTCCGATCAAGATCATGAAAAAAACCGTCCATCGTTACGATATAACGATCTCCAGGTACGACTTCTGTCCAATGTTGTACCATTATCATTCAAACCTTTCTTATTCATTCCTAAATATGAAAAGCGCTCCGACATTTTAGGATCTTATCCCGAATGGTGGTCAACCTAAAATGCTTCAGGCGCTTAAAGGATTGCTTATTTATTTTTGCTTCGTAATTAAGTCTTTAAGCTCTTCTATAAATACATTTATATCTTTGAACTGTCGATACACGGAAGCAAAGCGAACGTAAGCTACTTCGTCAACTTTTGCTAACTTGTCCATCACCATTTCACCAATACTGTCACTTTTAATTTCAGATACTCCTATGTTTCGAAGCTCTTTTTCTACTTCATCGGCAATTTGTTCTAGTTGTTCTAAAGAAACTGGACGTTTTTCACATGCCTTAATTAAACCACGTAAAATCTTTTCACGACTAAATTCTTCACGTGTTCCTTCTTTTTTTACAACAATAAGAGGAATTTCCTCAACTTTTTCAAAAGTTGTGAAGCGATAGCTACATTTTTCGCATTCTCGTCTTCTACGTATTGATTTACTATCTTCGACAGGTCTTGAATCTAGTACCCTTGATCCAATATATTGGCAAGACGGACATCTCATCGATTAGACAGCTCCGATCATAATAATTTCTGATTAATCAAATCTATATATCATTATTTTACTAATGAATCAAGGGAAAATAAAGTATTAAAAAATGGTTTGGATATTTTAGGGAATTAAAAAAGAGATGCACGAGTTGTACATCTCCGCGTTTTTTCCTATTAAAGTGAAATGACTTCTTGTTTTTTAACTTGAACAGATCCCATTCCACGAGGAATTTCGATTGTTTCAATTTTTTTAGCACCAAGAGCATTAGCAATGTAATCTGCCGCCACATTTGGATCTAAATTACCGCAAGTATAAACGTCTATACTTGCATAACCATGCTCCGGAAAGCTGTGAATCGTTAAATGTGATTCAGAAATAATAACTACACCACTTACACCTTGAGGAGCAAATTTGTGAAACGCTACTTCACGAATTTCTGCACCAGACTTTAAAGCAGCCTCAACAAAAATTTTTTCAATTGATTCCATGCTGTTCAATTTGTCGAAGTTACATCCCCAAAGCTCTGAAATAACATGACGACCCATAGTTTCCATATTGGTTTCCCCCTTACATATTTTTTACTAATAATGAAAAAGTGAATGATACTATCAATGAATAACTACCACGGGGGAAAGTTAGTCCTAAGAGGTCCTAACCCTTTAAGTAGTTATTATTACTGACAGTTTATAAAAGTTCACGAAAATTAGTATACTTTGTTTATATTTTTTTTGCAATAGAATACGACATATTTTTCAATTATCGAAGCGATTGCCATATATTTATTATATGAAAGTAAATCACAGCATGTAAGTTAGCGTTTTTTTATTCACTATATATAGTACTTCTTGAAAAATAAAAAATGAAAAGAATATTAACTATAAAAAATCGATTTATTCAAAAACTCATAAAAAATCCCCAGGCTTTCCCGGGGATTTACGTTCATTAAACAGATTCCACTTTCACCTTTGAAAGTAATTCTTTTGCAACGATATTAACTAAATCAACAACTCTGCAAGAGTAACCCCATTCATTATCATACCATGCTAGTACTTTCACTTTGTTTTCACCAATGACCATCGTTGATAAGCTATCAATAATGGCAGAATGAGGATCTGTATTAAAATCAATGGACACAAGTGGTTCGTCTGTAACATTTAAAATTCCTTTTAAAGAGCCTTGAGAAGCAGTTATAAATGCTTCGTTCACTTCCTCAACTGTTACATTCCTCTTTAAGTCTACGACTAAATCCACTAAAGATACGTTCGGTGTTGGCACGCGTAAAGCCATTCCATGAAGTTTTCCTTTTAACTGAGGTAATACTAATGACAACGCTTTTGCCGCTCCTGTTGTTGTTGGGATGATAGACTGTGCGCAAGCGCGTGCTCTTCTAAGGTCTTTATGCGGATTATCTATATTTTTTTGGTCATTGGTATATGCATGAACAGTCGTCATTAATCCATTAATGATTCCAAATTGTTCGTCCAATACTTTTGCCACAGGTGCTAAACAGTTTGTCGTACAAGAAGCATTGGAGATAATATCATGTTTTTCAATATTTAATGCGCTTTCATTTACACCTACAACAATGGTAACATCTTCATTTTTACCTGGTGCAGTCAAGACAACTTTTTTTGCCCCTGCTTCAAGATGCAGCGCTGCTTTATCTCTAGAGTTGAATTTTCCTGTCGCTTCGATAACGATATCTATGTTTAACTCTTTCCAAGGTAATTCTTTAGGATCTCTATTGTTAACAAGCTGAACTCGCTTTCCGTTAACGATTAATGCAGATTCTTCAGCTTGAACGTCCGCCTCAAATTTTCCGTGATTGGTATCATATTTGATTAAATGTGCTAATGTTTCGGCAGGATAACTTGCATTTACAGCAACAATTTCAAGATTATCATCGAGGATCGCTTTTCGGAATACCATTCTTCCAATTCTTCCGAAACCATTAATTGCAACTCTTGCCTTCATGTTGGCCCCTCCTAATAATGTCATACTTATTAAATTTTACCCGTAAATTAGTATAACATATTATATTATATTTGTGGGGCATAATTTTAGTTGATGAAAAAGTAAAATAATTCTGTCTATTTTTATTAAATGATTCCCTTCTCACCTAATCATGCTAATTATATATGCCAATAGGTTGTATTATCAGACATTAAGAGAGCTTAATTAATTTTTCATTAGCAAAAAAAAATACATCACTATGATATAGTGATGTACAAATGACGATTACTGGAGCACACCCCATTGTCGTAGAATTTCAAGCAGTTGTTCTTTTGATTGATCGATGGTTCCGTTGTTGTCAATAACAGCATCCGCTAATGCTTTTTTTTCACTTAACGGCATTTGAGATTGAATTCTTGCCAATGCATCCTCTTTTGATAGCTGATTTCTTTCTATTAATCGTTTCAATTGAGTGTTTTCGTCCACATATACTAAAATCGTACGATCGACCATATAAGTTAATTTACTTTCGAATAATAATGGGATATCCATGAAAACTGTTTTTTCTCCTCTTTCAATGGCAGCATCTTTATCAGCTAGCATTTTTTGTCGAACAGCAGGATGCACAATGCTATTCAAAATGAGGCGTTTTTCTTCGTTATGAAAAATAATGGAACCTAATTTTGCACGATTGATTTCTTTGTTTTCCAATAAAATTTCTTCCTCAAACGTTTCAATGATTTTTTGATACGCTGGTTCTCCAGGCATAACGACTTCCCTTGCTGCAATATCTGCATCCACAACAACAAAGCCTAAAGAACGGATGATGTTTGATATCGTACTTTTTCCGCTAGCAATTCCTCCTGTAATTCCTATCACAATTGTTTGCATCTTAAACTCCTCTTTTTCAAATTTTCCATAATCCGATACAAATTAATATCAATCCCGGAATGTACGAAAATTTTTTGATCCATTGACTATTTGAAAAATAAGTACCTAAAAGCAACCCAACCATTAAAAATAAAGAGCTCATAACTGCAACGGAAATGGCAAGAAAAATTGGGCTTATCCCCAACATCGCGGACCCAAATCCAGCTCCTGTTGCATCTAATGAAAGTGCCGCTCCAAGCATAAAGGCTTCGACTCCGGTGATTGTACCCGAACGGTCAAAATCAGCTGACATTGGCTTTTTCAAAATTTGAATGACTAGGCCGATAGATTTGATTTCAAACTTTACCAACATTTTTTCCTGTTGTTCCTCATCACTCGATTGATTGGAACGTAATAATTGAAGAACTGCCCAAATACCAATTCCAATTAATATTGCGCCACCTATGGTCTCCGCTAATTCTGGCGAGAGAGCAGAACTAATCAAGTTCCCAAGTAAAGCAGAGATAAAAAGGGCTGCACCTGAACAAAAAGCGATGATGAAAATAGATTTAAAAGGTATTTTTACTTTTCTTAGTCCATATGTGAAACCAACGGTACAACTATCTAAACTTACGGCAAGTGCCAAAAGTATTAATGAAAACACTTGAGCCACGATAGACAGCTCCTTCCTATACATCGCTACTTAAGTATATGGAAGAAGCCATTCCAACGTTCAGCTATTTCTTTTGACATTTTGGACAAATATGTGTTCCTCTACCTCCAACAACAAGTCGTTTTAACGGTGTAGCACACACTTTGCAATATTCACCTGTACGACCGTAAACATAGAGATCCAACTGGAACATCCCAATTTCTCCTTGAGAATTAATATACGTTCGTATCGTGCTCCCGCCTTTTTTCACAGCTTCTTTCAATGTTGCTATTATTTCTTCGTGAATCTTTTTTACTTCCTTTTTACTCAACTCTTTGGCTATTTTTTCTGGATGTACTTGAGAACGAAATAACACTTCATCAACATAAATATTTCCTAAACCAGCAACAATGGTTTGATCCAGAAGAGCACTTTTAACATTTCTATTCGTTTTCTTGAATTTTTCTAGTAAATATTGAACGGTAAATTGTTCAGAAAACGGTTCAGGACCTAACTTCTTCAATGGGAGATTATTCCATTCCTGTCCTTTAGGAAATAAATGCATTGTTCCAAACTTACGTACATCACGATATCGCAGCTGTTCGTCATTTTCCAATTGAAAAATTACATGCGTATGTTTATCAATCGGTTCATCATTTGGATATAGCCCATATTTTCCTTCCATTCGTAAATGAGAGACAAGAGAGAAGTCATCCAACAAAAAGATTAAAAACTTCCCTCTTCTCTCAATATCATGAATGGTTTGGTCTTTAATTAGAAAAGAAAATTCTTCTACCTCAGGATGTTGGATAATCTTTGGCCAATAAATGTGAACGTCAATAATTTTTTTTCCTGCTACTAATCCAATTAATGTTTTTCTAATCGTTTCAACTTCCGGTAATTCTGGCATAATCTAAAATTCGTTCCTTTCTCATTATTTTGCATCAAACCATGTTGGACCGTATGCATAATCAACTTTTAAAGGAACTTTTAAAGAAACAGCATTTTCCATTACTTCAGGTACAATTTTCTTTAACCTTTCAATTTCTTCTTCTGGTGCCTCAAAAATTAATTCATCGTGTACTTGTAGCAATAATTTCGTTTTTAATTTCTCTTTTTCCAATCGTTCCGCCATATCAATCATTGCCTTTTTAATTATGTCTGCGGCACTTCCTTGAATTGGTGTGTTCATGGCGGTACGTTCGGCAAAACTACGAATATTAAAGTTTCTGCTCGTTATTTCAGGAATGTATCTTCGACGATGAAGAAGCGTTGATACATACCCTTTTTGTTTCGCCTCTTGGACGATTTCCTCCATATATTCTTTCACGCGCGGATAACTTTGAAAATAACGATCAATGAATTGACCTGCTTCTTTCCGAGTTATTCCTAAATTTTGTGACAAACCATAATCACTAATCCCATATACAATTCCAAAATTAACGGCTTTTGCTTGTCTTCTCATATTGGATGTAACTTCTTCTTTTGATACATGAAAAACATCCATCGCTGTTTTTGTATGAATATCTAAATCATGCTGAAAGGCATCAATTAATTTTTCATCTCCTGATATATGTGCTAATACACGTAATTCGATTTGTGAATAGTCAGCAGCAAAAATGAACCATCCTTTTTCTGAAGGAACGAACGCTTGGCGAATTTTTCTTCCTTCTTCTAAACGAATCGGAATGTTTTGCAAGTTTGGATCTGTTGAACTTAATCGGCCCGTCTGTGTTAACGCTTGGTTAAATCTTGTATGAACTTTTCCCGTTTCTTTATCAACAACGTTTAATAGTCCCTCAATATACGTCGACTGAAGTTTTCCTAGTTGTCGATAATGTAAAATATCCCGAACAATTTCATGTGCTGGCTCTAATTGTTCTAGTACTTCAGCTGATGTCGAATAACCCGTTTTCGTTTTCTTTATGACCGGTAAACCTAATTTTTCAAATAAAATGGTCCCTAACTGCTTTGGAGAATTAATGTTAAACGTTGTTCCAGCATGTTCATATATTCTCTTTTCTAATTCTTTTAACTGGTTGGAAATTTCCTCACCCATTTGTTTTAGTCTATTGATATCTAACTTGATTCCTTCAAACTCCATATCTGCCAAAATAAATGAAAGTGGGAGTTCTAACTCTTTAAATAATTCATACTGTTTATTTTCATGGAGCTTTTCTATGATGGAATCCTTTAATTTCGAAATTGTTAATGCTTTTCTCGCAATATGTTCTGCCCGGTCTTTCTCATTAGGAATAATTCGTTTTGCACCTTTTCCATAAAATTCTTCGTCTGTTTTGACCCCATCATAATGGAATTTTCTAGCCAATTCCCCAATATTAGAAATAGGTTCTGATGGATTTAATATGTAAGAGGCAATTAAAAGATCAAAAACAATTCCTTGGACATGGAAGTTTTTCTTCCTCAGTGATACTATTGTTCGTTTGGCATCATAAACAAACTTCTCTTTCGTTTCATCTTCCAACCATGATTTAAAAAGTTCCGATGCCAATGCCGTTTCTAATGGAATAAAGAATAAGCCTTTTTCGTTGGCCAATGAAAAACCTAATATCTCTCCTTTTTGATAATTTTCATCAATGATTTCAACATAGAATGAACTTTCACTTGCTAAAATATCCTCGGATATTTCTTTTACAAACGTAAATGATATTTCTTCCATTTCTTTTGTTTCTGTTTCTTCAGCGACTTCTAGTTTTTCTAATAAAGATTGAAATCCTAATTCTTTAAATATAGCAACCAACTTTTCTGGATGATATCCATTATATTGAATGTCATCTAATTGGATGGTTAATGGAACTTCTCTGTAAATGGTCGCTAGCTTCTTACTCATAATAGCTTGATCTTTATGTTGTTCTAGTTTTTCTTTCAATTTTCCTCGAACTTGGTCTAATGACTCCATCAAATTTTCTACAGTATGAAATTCTTTTAACAATTTAATCGCTGTTTTTTCACCCACTCCCGGTACTCCAGGAATATTGTCGGAACTATCCCCCATTAACCCTTTCATATCAATGATTTGTTCCGAAGAAAGCCCGTACTTTTCTTTAATATGTTTAGGTGTGTATTCTTCGATATCCGTGATTCCTTTCTTTGTGATGCAAACGGTTGTGCGATCGGAAGCTAATTGAGTTAAGTCTTTATCACCAGATATAATTTTCACTTCGTAATTATCTTTTTCGGCTATTTTTGAAAGTGTACCGATAATATCATCCGCTTCATAATTTTCCAATTCATAAGTAGCAATTCCATAAGCATTTAATAATTCTCGAATAAACGGAAATTGTTCTGATAGCTCCGGTGGAGTTTTTTGTCTTCCACCTTTATATTCTTTATACGTTTCGTGGCGGAATGTTGTTTTTCCCGCGTCAAACGCGACTAGAACATGCGTCGGTTTCTCTTCTTCTAACATTTTCATTAGCATAAGTGTAAAACCATATACCGCGTTCGTATGAATCCCTTTATCGTTGTTTAATAAAGGTAAGGCAAAAAATGCTCGATAAGCAATGCTATTTCCATCGATCAACATTAATTTCTTCGTCATATTAAATCCTCCTCACCGCAATTAGACGGTAAAACGGAAAAACCGCTATTTCCCTTTGTCTTATTTTAACATGTTCAAACATGATAAGGGAAATAACGGTATTCATCGGATTATATTATTCTAAATATCCCGATAAAAGTTTTGCATATTTAGAATTGGATGGTAAGATAATCACTGTTTTGTCATTGATTACTTTTTTATAGGATTCAAGCGTTCTAAACAGTTCGTAAAATTCAGGGTCTTTAGAGAAAGCTTCATTATAAATTTTTGCTGCTTCTCCTTCTCCTTCTGCACGTATAACTTCTGCATCGGCTTGGGCTTTTGCCAACATTTCTTTTACTTCTCTATCAGTCTCTGCTGTTATTCTATTTTTTTCTGCATCTCCCATAGATAAATACTCTTGAGCTTTGGATTCACGTTCTGAAATCATCCTTGTGTATACCGACTGTTCATTCTCACTCGGTAAATCAGTTCGTTTCATTCGCACATCAACAACTTCGATACCATAATTATCTTTCATCAATAACTCATTCACTTTTTCAGTCACTCGATCATTTAAGCTACCTCTAGATGAATTTTCATCATTGATAATTTCATCATAATTTAAGTTCCCTAACTCCGTACGAATCACTGAATAAATAAACTCTTCCATTCTCGCTTCGGCATTTTCAACAGTTACTGCATTGGTGATCATTTTTTTCGGATCAGTAATTTTCCATACAGCATAGTTATCAATTAAAATTCTCTTTTTATCTTTCGTATTTATTTCCGCTTCTGATACGTTATAAATCATTTGGTGTTTAGGTAATGTTTGTACGTTTTGAATAAATGGAATTTTAAACTTTAATCCTGGACTATTCTCTATCCGAACGACTTCACCAAATTGGCGAACAACTTTATATTCCCCTTCTCGAACGATAAATAAGCTGGTAAAAAGGATAACGAATATGACAGCGATGATTAAAAAGAATAATGCTAATCGAATCCATGTTTTTATCGAAAATACTTTTTTCTCTTCATTCATATCAATGATTTCACTCATTATTTCCACTCCCTTCCTGAGCTTTAGGGGCGTTATTTTCTATTGGACGAATTGGGAAATATTTAAGTGTATTTCCATCATCGTTCATAATATAAATTTCTGCATTTGGAAGAACTTGCTCTAATGTTTCTAAAATTAAGCGGTCTCTCGTAACTTTTTTATTCTTTCGATATTCTGAATATAATTTATTAAACAGTGCTACGTCTCCACGAGCTTTCTCTATTCGAGCCGCTTTTTCTCCCTGCGCTTTTGAAATAATGGCATCTTTCTCACCTAATGCTTCATTCATTCGTTGATTTCGATATTTTTGCGCTTCATTAATTTTCGTATTCATCGTTTCTCTAGCATCTGTGACGTTTGTAAATGCTTTGCGAACATCTTCGTTTGGAAGCTCTACATCTTGTAATTTCACAGCTAAAATTGATATTCCAATATCATATTTTTCTATTAAACTAGTTAATAATTCGCGAACGTTTCCCTCTATTTCCGCTTTACCAGAAGTAAGTGCGTCATCTATTTTAGAACCACCGATTACACTTCTTAATGATGCACTTGTTGCATCATGCAAAATTTCTTTCGGCTTGTTCGTTTGGTATAAATATTTTATAGGGTCTGTAATTTTCCACTGAACGACTAAATCTGCATGGACGATGTTTTCATCTCCAGTAATCATTTTCGTTTCTTTCGGAAATTCTTTGATTTTCCCGTCTTTTTCTTCAAATCCAAATTGTAAACTAAAGGTTTGTTTCGATAAAATTTCTACTTTTTGAATCGGCCATGGCAATTTAAAATGAAGCCCTGGCTCTGTAACGACATCATTCGCCTTCCCGAATGTAAGTACAACCCCTTGTTGCGATTCATCGACGGTATACCAAGTGGTAAATCCAACAATACCTAATAGAATCGTAGCAATGACAATTCCCGTTCCAAAATAAATTTTTTTTAAAATCGTCATGTTTCTACCTCCTTGACGTTATGTAGATACTAATATTACGAAAAAATTTCAAAAAAGTTTCGTTTATTAATGAAAATAACAAATGTAAAAAGATGTAGATATGGTTCTACACCTTTTTCTAGATTAGATGCTTTATTTTTTTTCATAGGTACCTTTAGGAAATGTGAGGTGAAAAGAAGTTCCTTTTCCAATTTCACTTTCTACTGATATGTATCCATGATGTGCTTCCATTAAATGTTTTACAATTGCAAGTCCTAATCCAGTTCCGCCAGATTCCCGGCTTCTTGCACGATCCACACGGTAAAACCTTTCAAAAATTCTAGGAATTTCTTCTTTGGATATTCCAATCCCTGTATCAGTAATGGTGACTCGAACTTTATCTTGTAAATCGTTCAATCTAATCTTTATATCTCCTTGATTCGGAGTATAAGTAATCGCATTATCAATAATATTGATAAAAATTTGTTTTAACCTTCTTGGATCGCCTTTCATCCTCAATGTTGGTTCATCCGAATGGATGTGAATTTGTATATCTTTTCTGTTGGCTTTGTCTGACAATATTTCTATACTTTCTGAAACAATTTTTACAAGATCAATATTTTCGATGGTCAATCGGAAATTGTGTTGTTCAATTTTAGATAGCTCCAATAAATCATTAATTAATGTCTGAAGCCTTTCGCTTTCATTCAGAATAATCGATAAAAACGACTTCAATGTTTTTGGATCATTTAACGCTCCATCCAATAATGTTTCGGCAAAACCTTTAATAGAGGTAATTGGCGTTTTTAATTCATGAGATACGTTTGCCACAAAATCTTTTCGTATTTGTTCTAATTTTTTCAATTCGGTAATATCATGAAAAACTAATACAATTCCTTTCCATTCATTCCCTTGACTGATGATAGGAGCACCATATACTTCAAAATGTTTTTTTGTCATAGAAAACATCAATTGCATTTGCTTTCTGACTTTTTTTTCTGTCATAAAAACTTCTTCGATTAAATAGCAAATGTCTTGATAAGGTATGACATCCAAATAAAGCTTGTTTAAAAAGGTTTCATCCTTAACCTGAAAAACTTCTTTAAATGTTCGATTTGTTAACGTGATATACCCTTTACTATCTATGAATAATAAACCGCTCCCCATATTTTCTATTAATGTCATTAACCGATCTTTTTGCACTTCATGTTCTATTACCATATGTTCTAAATTTCTTGCTAGTACATTCAAAGATGCACTTAAAGCACCGGTTTCATCTCCGATATCTTCATATGTTCGTACACGATAATTACCTCTTGCTAATTCAAGTGCCACATTGGATGCTCTTTCTAGCGGTTTTGTAAATCGTAATGTTATACGTGCACCTAGTAAAATAATGATGATAAACGCTGCACCTAAACTAATCGCTAAAATCGTCCAAATTTGTTTGTATGTATGATGAAATCCTGTTTGTTCTGTACTTAAGAATAAGTAGCCTTCCGAATTACCATTATTCATTATTTCCTTCCAATAATAATGGGTTGTGGAAATGGTAGAGTGTGATACATTTGTTTTTTTATATCCATCTATTAACTTAATAAAAATAGTTCGATCAACAGTCGTTCCTTTACTATCATAGAGCAGTTGAAAATCTTCGTTCATTATCGTTAATCGTACAGAGAGCGTACTACTAGCTTGATCTAAATAATTTGTATCCAAATGGTGGATACTATTTTTCTCAATGTGAGATGAGATGAATTGTATTTCCTTTAGCATTCTCTCATCCAGTGAATGAACGAAATAAGATTGTAAAAGTTGTGCTTGCAATACTCCAAGCCCAATAAGAACAGTAATAATTAAAATAAGAAATCCCAATATTAGCCTTGAACGAATTTTGTTCATTTTTTCGGTTCCTCTAACTTATATCCTAGACCACGAATCGTTTTTATATAGACGGGTTTTCTTGAATTATGTTCGATTTTATCTCGTAAATGACTAATGTGTACATCGACAATTCTAGTATCCCCGACAAAATCATAGTTCCATACAGCATTTAATAATACTTCTCTCGTCAAAACTTTCCCTTTGTTTTCTACTAAATAAAGCAACAATTCAAATTCTTTTGGAGTTAATTCTAATTGTTGTTGATGAATATAAGCTTCAAATTTTTCAGGATAGATCACTAGTTCACCAATGGATAATTTGTTTTCATCATTTTCTATCGGTTGGGAAGAAAGAATGGGAGGATGAGTTCTTCGTAAAATGGCTTTTACTCTCGCCACCACTTCTCTTGGACTAAATGGTTTCGTCATATAATCATCAGCACCAAGTTCTAACCCTAAAACTTTATCAAACTCATCATCTTTGGCGGTTAACATAAGAATTGGCGTTTGTACTTGTTTTTCCCTTAATTTTTTACAAACTTCTATCCCGTCCATCTTCGGTAACATTAAATCGAGAATGATCATATCTAATTCTTCTTCTAATCCAAGCTGATAAGCTATTTGTCCATCATTAGCTGTTATAACTCGAAAACCAGCTTGCTCTAAATTGTATTGAAGTAGAGTAACGATTGAATGCTCATCATCGACTACAAGGATTTTTTTCATATCTTCACCCTCCTACACATAGCTAGTTTCATTATAACAAATTACAAATATCGAAACGAACATACCCTCTCCTTTTATTTCATTTTCCAATATAAAAGGACACTTATAAAGTGCCCAACTCATTTAATAGAAAGAATCTAATGATAGATGTTCTGTAGTTTTTTTCTTTTGAGGAGGTTTAACTAATAAATGACCGGATAATACCTGTTCTCCTTCTTCATTTTTTCCATGAACAGAAACTTTAATTGTTTCTGTTTCTATGTTTATGTCAATAATTTCTAACAAGAAATAAACAGTTGTATAATGATAAACTGGATGATGAAAAGTTATTTCTTGATTCAAAATATAACTACCTGGACCAGGAAAATATTTAGAAATTGCTGAATGGATTTTTCCTATTAACATAATTGATGGAACAACTGGAGCTTTAAAATTCGTTTGGGATGCGTAGTCATGTTGGATATAAAGCGGATTGGCATCATCAGTAAGTCCTAGATAAAGTAATATATCTCGATCTTCTATTTTTTCCGTTAATTCTAACTTTTCCCCTACTTTAATTTCGTCAATTTTTCTACCAATTTTCCTTCGTTTACCGATAATCATGTTATACACTCCTTGTTTGTAAGCGATTACATTTTCTTTATATTATCATGAAATTTTCATTATGTATATATTTGGTATAATGAAAAGCTTGTTAAGAACCATTCTTAACAAGCTTTTTCTCTATTCTAGCACTTTCATCACATTTTTTACAGAATTTGCTGATTTTTCTAAAGCTATTTTCTCTTCTTCCGTCAATTCGAGTTCAATAATTTTTTCTACCCCATTGCCTCCTAATATAGTTGGAACACCTAAGTAAATTCCATGAAAGCCATATTCCCCTTCTAAATAGGCAATTGAAGGTAGAATTCGACGTTGATCTTTAAGTATCGCTTCCGCCATCTCTACTAATGAAGCACTAGGAGCATAATACGCACTACCGCTGCCTAATAAATTGACAATTTCCCCTCCACCTTTTCTTGTTCGTTCTACAATAGCTTCTAATCGTTCTTTAGGTAATAGCAACTCTAATGGGATTCCTCCCGCAAAAGAATAACGTGTTAACGGCACCATATCGTCTCCATGACCGCCAAGAACTAGTCCAGTAATATCTTTTACAGATACATTTAATTCTTGTGCAACGAAGGTACGGAAACGTGCGGTATCTAAAACACCAGATTGTCCAATGACACGGTTTTTAGGGAAGCCGGACTCTTTATAAACCGTATAAGTCATAGCATCAACTGGATTTGTAAGTACTAGGATAAAACAATTAGGAGAATATTTCACAATTTCTTTAGTCACAGATTTAATAATTTTTTGGTTCGTTAATACAAGGTCATCTCTGCTCATTCCTGGTTTTCTGGCAATGCCTGCAGTGATGATGACAAGATCGGAATTTTTCGTATCTTCGTAATTCGATGTTCCGATGATGCTAGCATCAAATCCTTGAACAGGACTTGCCTCCAGCATGTCTAGTGCTTTTCCTCTTGTTGGATTTTCTTGCTGAGGGATATCAACCACCACTATGTCACCCAATTCTTTTTGAGCTAATAAATAAGCGGTAGTAGCACCAGTAAAGCCAGCCCCAATTACAGAAATTTTTTTACGTTTAATGGTCATGATTGTCCCTCCATTTCTTTATAATGAAAGCTGACTCAAATAGAGTCAGCTTCTCTTCATAAAATTATTCCATATTTTTAATTAATTCAGTTCCAAATTCAGAACATTTAACTTCTTTTGCACCTTCCATTAAGCGTGCAAAGTCATATGTTACAACTTTAGATGAAATTGTTTTTTCCATAGATTTTGTAATTAAGTTTGCAGCTTCATTCCATCCTAAGTGTTCAAGCATTAATACACCAGATAAAATAACTGAAGATGGGTTAACTTTATCTAAACCAGCATATTTAGGAGCTGTACCATGTGTTGCTTCAAAGATTGCATGTCCAGTTTCATAGTTAATATTTGCACCTGGAGCAATTCCAATTCCACCTACTTGAGCTGCAAGTGCATCAGAAATATAGTCTCCATTTAGATTCATTGTTGCAACTACGTCAAATTCACGAGGACGAGTTAAAATTTGTTGTAAGAAAATATCAGCAATAGAATCTTTAATAATAATTTTACCTTGAGCTTCTGCTTCAGCTTGGGCTTTATTAGCTGCTTCAACGCCTTCAGCTTCTTTAATTCTATCGTACTGTGCCCATGTGAATACTTTATCTCCAAATTCTTGTTCTGCTAATTCATAACCCCAGTTTTTGAAAGCCCCTTCTGTGAACTTCATGATATTTCCTTTATGTACAAGAGTTACAGATTTACGGCCTTCTTTAATTGCGTAGTTAATAGCAGCGCGAACAAGACGTTTTGTACCTTCTTCAGATACAGGTTTAATACCAATACCAGATGTTTCTGGGAAGCGGATTTTCTTAACTCCCATTTCATTTTGAAGGAAGTCAATAACTTTTTTCACTTCTTCAGAACCTTTAGCATACTCAATTCCTGCATAAATATCTTCAGTATTTTCACGGAATATAACCATGTCTGTGTCTTGAGGACGTTTCACTGGTGAAGGTACTCCTTCAAACCAACGTACAGGACGAAGACATACGAAAAGATCTAATTCTTGACGTAAAGCAACGTTTAAAGAACGGATACCACCACCTACAGGAGTAGTTAATGGTCCTTTAATAGCGATTAAATACTCACGAATAGTTTCTAAAGTTTCATCTGGAAGCCATTCACCTTTTAGATTAAATGCTTTCTCTCCAGCATAAACTTCTTTCCAAACAATTTTTCTTTCACCTTTATATGCTTTCTCTACAGCGGCATCTAAAACACGTTGTGCTGCTGCCCAAATATCAGGACCTGTTCCATCTCCTTCGATGAAAGGAATAATCGGATTGTTTGGTACGTTTAAGACGCCGTTTGTTACAGTAATTTTTTCACCTTGCATTAGTTTTCCCTCCAAATTCAATATCAAAGGTTAGAAGGCAAAATAAGCCTCTAACCCTTTTATAATTTAACAAAATTTTAATCAGATAACCTTATTTAAGCTAAAATTTTAATATTAACCACGTTTTTCTAAAGGTACATATACTTGTTTTCCAGGGCCAGTGTATTCAGCACGTGGACGGATTAGGCGATTATTAGCATATTGCTCTAAAATATGTGCTAACCATCCAGATACACGGCTTACAGCAAAGATAGGAGTAAATAAATCATGATCAATTCCTAAGCTGTGATATACAGATGCTGAATAGAAATCTACATTTGGTGGAAGATTTTTCTCACTAGTAACAATTTCTTCGATTTTGGTAGACATTTCATACCAATGAGGTTCACCAGTTAATTTTGTTAATTTTTCAGACATTTGGCGAAGATGTTTCGCGCGTGGATCACCTTTACGATATACACGGTGACCAAAACCCATAATTTTTTCTTTATTTGCTAATTTTCCACGGATATATGGTTCTACGTTTTCAATTGATCCGATTTCCGTTAACATTTTCATTACTTGTTCGTTGGCACCGCCATGAAGTGGGCCTTTTAATGCTCCGATAGCAGCAGTTACTCCTGAATATACATCGGATAAAGTAGCCACACATACACGAGCAGTAAACGTAGATGCATTTAATTCATGATCCGCATGAAGAACTAAAGCTTTATTAAATGCTTCAACAGCAATTTCATCTGGTTCTTGTCCGGTTAACATATATAAAAAGTTAGCAGCAAAACTTAAGTCAGTTCTAGGAGCAACAGGTTCTAAACCTTTTCTGATACGCGCAAAAGCAGTTACAAGTGTAGGGATTTTCGCTTGTAGTCGAATCGCTTTACGATAATTAGCTTCTTCACTCATTACATCCGCTTCATTGTCATATAATCCAAGCAAAGAAACACCTGTACGTAGAGCGGCCATTGGATGAACGTCTTGAATTGGATAATGTTTAAAATGTTCTAAAACTTCTTTAGGAAGCTCTGCATTGTTTGCAAGTTGAGATTTTAGTTCATCTAATTCTGTCTTATTTGGAAGACGTCCGTGCCATAGTAAGTATACGACTTCTTCGAAACTGGCATTTTCGGCTAAGTCATCAATATTGTAGCCGACATACGTTAACGTATCATCAATAATTGAACTGATTGAGGATGTTGTAGCTACAACACCTTCAAGCCCTTTAGTGGCAGTCATATCTATCTCTCCTTTTAATTTTTTTAACCATCGAAATGGTTTGCTTACCAAATGCCCGTATGTATAAAAAAGAAAATATAATTATTAAATCCCTTTTTTATAAGCATTATTTAAACAAAGTATATTTTAAAGGAAAATTTCTAAAAAGAGAAAGAAAATGCTTACATTTTCAAAAAAATAGAGAAGGGATATTCAGGTAAGTCACAATCTCTATTATAAACAATTATCTAATATTTGTGAATGAATTGTAAATAAATCATGAAAAATAAATTATTTTATCAATAAAACATATAAATAGTTATTATTTGTTTGAAATTTTTAATATATGAATCCTTCAATAGAGTTAAACGTTAATTTGTCTTTGAATTAGTTTGTTTAGAAAATGAGACAATCTATGCATAATAGCCGTTTAATAACACATATAATGTTTAAAACGATAACTATTGGTCCACGATTTTTCATAGAGCAAAAGTATGTCGGTTACTTTTCATCTGTTCAATTTAATG
This sequence comes from Bacillus sp. JST-5, assembly GCF_057747715.1. NCBI lineage: Bacteria > Bacillati > Bacillota > Bacilli > Caryophanales > Bacillaceae > Bacillus > Bacillus sp. JST-5. Next base: position 47,599 of record NZ_JBYLHW010000005.1, read on the forward strand.
GAAATTTTACGAAGTTTTAAATGTTTTTTGTTAATCAAACAATAACTAATATAGATAGTTAGAGCCTTAGATAAGACAATAAAAAATTCCACTAAAACTCTTAAAAAAATTTTTGAAATATAGCATGGATTTAATTCAATTTCGTCTTATTTCTAGTAATTTTGGAGGGTGCTGGATGAATACGTTATATTTTTTCCGATCATTACGGTTTATTTTGGTTGTTGGTATAACCTTTCTCTTATTTTATCTTTTATATTTTATTTCATCCTATACGTACCCGTTCATTATTGCTTTTTTTATTGCTTTTATCATTAATCCTATCGTAAATTTTGTTGAATATAAAGGGAAGATTCCACGCGGTTTAGCTGTTATTATTGTTTTATTGTTCATTTTCTCAATATTTATTGCCATCATCACTTTACTGATCGCTGAGATAGTTTCCGGAACTGAGTACTTAGCTAGAGTTCTTCCACATCATATTGAAACTTTAGTAGGGTATATAGAAGATTTTATTAAAAGTCAAATCATCCCTTTTTATAATCATATTTCAAATTTATTTGATAATTTAGAAACGAATCAACAAGAAACTATCATACAAAATATAGAAAATATTGGGCAGCAATTAACTATATCGATTGGAACGTTTCTTCAAAATTTCTTTTCCATAATCCCAGCTTTCCTCTCTTGGTTTCCCAATGCAGCAACGGTTGTTATTTTCTCATTACTAGCTACTTTTTTTATTAGTAAAGATTGGTATCGCCTTCAATTACTTGCTGGAAAATTTATGCCGGAAAAAGCAAAAAAAAGTGGTCATTTTATATTTATAGATTTAAAAAGGGCTTTAATAGGATTTATGAAAGCACAATTTACATTAATATCAATTACGACGGTTATCGTCCTAATTGGTTTACTTATTTTAAAAGTTGATTACGCTATTACGATTTCTCTTCTTATCGGTTTTGTAGATTTATTGCCGTATTTAGGAACAGGATTAATTTTTGTGCCATGGATGATTTACGAATTTGTAGGAGGCAGTACACATTTAGGGATTGGATTGTTAGTCTTATACATCGTTGTATTAGTTCAAAGACAACTCATTGAGCCAAAAGTGTTATCTACGAATATTGGTTTAAATCCTTTAGCAACATTAATTGCAATCTTTGTCGGCTTTAAATTATTCGGATTTTTAGGACTCATTATCGGACCGGTATCATTAGTGTTCATTAATACTTTATACCGCGCCCATGTATTCCACGACATTTTGGCTTTTATTAAAGGGGCATAATAAATTATATCGATTAATTTTAATACATTTTTTCTTTTACAAAATAAAAGCCGCCCAATTGGACGACTTTCATCATTATCGAATGATCGTTATAGTTCTTTTATCTAATCTTTGTTTAATCCATCTTTTCACTAATGGTTTCACCGTCTGTCTCGTAGGGGGAAATAATAAATATAATCCAAAAGTATCTGTAACAAATCCCGGGATTAATAGCAATATTCCGCCGGAAATGATACATATTCCATCAATTAATGTATCACCCGGTGGATATCCTAGTTGAATTTGCCTGCGGAACGTTTGGATTGTCTGCAATCCTTGTAGTTTCGCTAAATAGACTCCTAAAATTCCTGTTGCAATAATTAAAAATAGTGTTGTCCAAAAACCGAGCAAGTTGCCAAAATAAATGAATAACATAATTTCAATTGCTGGGACAACGATAATAAGTAATATAAATAATCTCACCTTACAACACCGCCTTCAACAATATGGCTAGATGCGGTTCATGGTGTTTCATTATAATACACTGGCATGTCCTTTATAGATAACTCCTCTTAAAGCGTCGACAGTAATTTCTTGACCTTCTTTTAAAATACTAGTTGCATTTTCAACACCGACAATTACCGGAATTCCAAGGTTTAATCCTACTACTGCACCGTGGCTAGTTAATCCACCCTCCTCTGTAATTAGCGCTGCACATTTTTCAATGGCCGGTACTAAATCTCGATCAGAAGATATCGCAACAAGTACAGAGTTTTCTTTTACTTTATTTAATGCTTCACTTGGATCTTTGGCAATAACTACCTTTCCGTATGCCGTTTTTCGACCAATCCCTTGTCCTTTTGCTAAAACGTCACCGACAACATGAATCTTCATAATATTCGTTGTGCCAGCTTCTCCTACAGGCACACCCGCTGTAATAACGACTAAATCTCCATGTTTAACAATTTGGGAATTTAAGCTTTCTTCTACAGCGATTTCCAACATCTCATCAGTTGTTGAAACTTTTTTCCCTAATTGTGGATATACACCCCACACGAGAGCAAGTCTTCTTAAAACTTCAGGTTGAGAAGTAACAGCAATAATTGGAGCTTTCGGACGGTATTTGGAAATAACTTTTGCTGTATGACCGCTTTCCGTTGGCGCAATGATGGCACTTACATCTAGGTTTAAAGCAGTATGTGCAACTGACTGTCCAATGGCATCGGTAATATTATGGTCAATTCGTTTACTTCTATCCGATAAAATATTTCTATGGTTTAATGCTTCCTCTGCTCTAGCTGCAATATTATGCATCGTGCGTACTGCTTCTAGTGGATACATTCCTGCTGCCGTTTCTCCTGAAAGCATAATAGCGTCTGTACCGTCGAAAATGGCATTTGCAACGTCACTAGCTTCTGCTCTTGTTGGTCTTGGATTTCTTTGCATAGAATCTAGCATTTGAGTAGCTGTAATAACTGGTTTACCATATTCATTACATTTTCTAATTAACATCTTTTGAACTAATGGCACTTCTTCTGCTGGGATTTCAACCCCTAAGTCTCCGCGCGCAACCATAAGGCCATCGGAAACATCTAATATTTCATCAATATTATCAACGCCCTCTTGGTTTTCAATCTTTGGAATAATATGTATGTGCGTTGCGTTGTGTTCTTCAAGTAATTGACGAATTTCCAATACATCAGATGCTCGGCGCACAAATGACGCTGCGATAAAATCAATACCTTGTTGAATTCCAAAAATAATATCATTGGCGTCTTTCTCTGTTATTCCCGGCAAATTAACAGATACCCCTGGAACATTAACACCTTTTTTATCTTTAAGTATTCCGCTATTTAAAATCACTGTTTCAATTTCATTTTTTTCATAATGAATAGCTGTTACTTCTAAGCCGATTAATCCGTCATCCAATAAAATTTTTGAACCAATTTGAACATCATGAATTAACCCTTCATAAGTGATAGAGAACTTTTCCTTTGTTCCTAGTACTTCTTTCATCGAAATGATAATTTTCTCTCCGGCTTTCAGTTCAATGGTGCCATTTTCCATATTATGTGTGCGAATTTCAGGACCTTTAGTATCTAGTAAAATCGCAACATTTTTGTTTGTTCTTCTAGCTGCTTCACGAATATTTTTTATTCTAGTTTCATGTTCTTTATGATCACCATGAGAAAAGTTAAGTCTTGCTACGTTCATACCAGCTTCCATTAAATTCATTAACATTTCAATACTTTCACTGGCTGGTCCAATGGTACATACGATTTTTGTTTTTCTCAAAATGTTTCCCTCCCGAACTAAATCGACAACTCTTTTGATAGAGTGTACATTGATAAATCTAGTTGATGTTTTTTTGTTAGTATTTCGTTGATATCGTAATCAACAAGTTTGTTATTTTCGATTCCAACCGCTCTAGAGCTTTTTCCTTCGAGCAATAATTCAACAGCTCTTGCACCTAATCGGCTAGCAAGTACTCTGTCTTGGGCTGTTGGTGAGCCTCCACGTTGAATATGTCCTAGGACAGAGACTCTGCACTCTACTTTTATTTCTTTTTCAAGCTGTTGGGCAAATTCCATTCCACTGCAAACCCCTTCAGCTACAATGATAATGCTATGTTTTTTTCCACGTTCGCTGCCTCTTTTTAAACGTTCTACTACGTCAGAAATATTGTAATCTTCTTCAGGTATAATGATTGTTTCAGCCCCGCCTGCTAATCCTGCAAGTAATGCTAAATCTCCGGCATCTCGTCCCATAACTTCAATAATAAACGTTCTTTCATGAGACGAAGCCGTATCTCTTATTTTATCAATGGCATCAATGACAGTATTTAACGCTGTATCGAAGCCGATTGTTATTTCTGTTCCTGGAATATCGTTATCAATCGTTCCTGGAACACCAATGCATGGGAATCCCAATTTTGATAGAGCTTGTGCTCCTCGGTATGATCCGTCACCACCGATGACAACAAGTCCTTCAATGCCATGCTTTTTCAATTGTTCTAAACCTTTCTTTTGTCCTTCTAATGTTTTAAATTCAGGGCATCGCGCTGATTGGAGAATGGTTCCTCCACGATGAATAATATCCCCTACCGATCCTAATTCTAGCTTTTTTATATTTCCGTTGATTAATCCATTATACCCTTGATAAACACCGTATACTTCTAATTCATGATAAATACCTTTTCGAACAACCGCACGAATGGCGGCATTCATACCAGGAGAATCTCCACCGCTAGTTAAAACAGCAATCTTTTTCAATTTTCTCACCCTTAATCTATTCATGAATTTTTATAATCGTAGTATACAATACCACTTGAACGAAAGGAACTCAAATGAATGATATATTAAAAAAGTTTTATTTTCATTGGAAAGAAAAGGGAAAAAACGTGCCTTCAGTTGAAGAGCACGTTGTTAGTTTACCCCAATGTGTTCACTTAAAGTCGAATAAGCACCGATTTTTTTATACTTGTCATAACGTTGTTGAACTAATTCTTCCTTCGTTTTTCCTAATAAATCTTTTAATGCTTTCTGTAAAACTCCATCAATATATTTGGATTGTTCGGAAACATCTCGATGAGCCCCTCCACGTACTTCAGGAATAATCACATCTATAATTCCAAGTTCTTTTAAATCAGGAGCAGTAATTCTCATCGATTCAGCCGCTCTTTTCGCTAAAGAAGCATCTTTCCATAATAGCGCAGCCGCACCTTCTGGAGAAATAACAGAATAAGTGGAGTTTTCAAGCATAAATATATAATTTCCTACACCTAATGCTAAAGCACCGCCACTTCCACCTTCTCCAATGACAATACAAATTACTGGTACCGTTAAGCCAGCCATTTCCACTAAATTTCTTGCGATGGCTTCACTTTGACCTCGTTCTTCTGCCGCTTTTCCAGGATAGGCACCTTTCGTATCGATAAAACAAATAATTGGTCGATTAAATTTTTCCGCTTGTTTCATCAATCGTAATGCTTTTCGATACCCTTCCGGATGAGGCATCCCAAAATTTCTTCGAATATTTTCTTTCGTATCTTTCCCACGTTGGTGACCAATAACCGTCACAGGTAGTCCTTTATATTTGGCAATACCTCCGACAATGGCCTCATCATCGCCATATAAACGGTCTCCGTGACATTCAAAAAAGTCAGTAAACATATGTTGAATATAATCTAACGTCGTTGGACGATTTGGATGGCGAGCTATTTGGACACGGTCCCATGGTTTCATATTTTCGTATATTTCGGATTCTAATTTTTCTAATCGTTCTTCAAGTTTTTCAATTTCTGTAGATAAGTCAACGTCAGCATTTTCTGTTAACGCTTTTAGCTCTGAAATCTTTTTTCTCAATTCTATCACGGGACGTTCAAATTCTAACTCTTGAGCCATGCAAGCTCACCCCTTTGTTGATGAATATCTAATACAAGCGATAATTTTTCTTTTAATTCGTGGCGGTGAATAACCGCATCAAGTTGTCCATGTTTTAGCAAAAACTCAGCCGTTTGGAAATCATCTGGTAGTTCTTCGCGAATAGTCTGTTCTATTATTCTTCTACCTGCAAATCCAATTAATGCACCTGGTTCTGCAAAATTGTAGTCCCCAACTGAAGCAAAACTAGCAGAAACTCCACCTGTTGTAGGATGAGTCATAACAGAAATAAATAGACCGCCATTTTCGCTAAAACGTTTAAGAGCTACACTTGTCTTTGCCATTTGCATTAAACTTAATACCCCTTCTTGCATCCGAGCTCCACCTGAAGCTGTAAAAATGATGAAAGGGTACTTCCATTCATCTGCTTTTTCTATTGCTCTAGTGATTTTTTCCCCAACTACAGATCCCATGGATCCCATTCGAAAGTTCGCATCCATAATGGCAATGACACAATCTATGCCATTAATTTTACCTGTTCCTGTAACAACAGCTTCATTTATTTTCGCTTTGATTCTATCTTTCTCTAGTTTTTCTAAATAATCAGGGAATTGTAATGGATTTTCAGAAATCATATTGCTATCCATTTCAGTAAAAGAATTTTCATCAAGAATTAACTCAATCCGTTCATAGGCTGATAATTGAAAGTGATAATTACAATGTAAACATACTTTAGCGTTTTTTAATAATTCTTTTGAAAACATGATTTTTTTACAATTTGGACATTTGGTCATAATTCCTTCGGGTACTTCTTGTTTGCTAGTTTCCGATGGAATAGTTGCATATTTCTTTTTTTTATTTTTGGAAAATAAATCTTTTAGCAAAATTCAATCTCCCCTTTAGTCTGGAAGTATAGCTAAATGGAATAGCTTGTTTACTACTTTAACGGATTGTGAGTTAAAATAATGTCAATATTCGTCACAACTTTTCCGACAAATTTCTAATTTCTTTTTTATATACTTCAATGGCCAGCTCTTTATTTTTCGATTCAATCGCTTTTAACAAATTTATATAGCAAGATTTTGACACATTTAAAGGTTGCAAGTTTAAAGAATCATAATAGTCATTTAAAATCATCCAAATTTTTTTCAATAAAAAATTGTCGGTCGCTTTTACCAATTCATAAAAAAACTCTTTGTCATCTATTGCTTCTTTTTCTTCCCATTGGCGAATATAAAGATTGTCTAGTTTGTCATTCAACAAGATTAATAATATTGATCCTAATTCAATTAAATATTTTGTCTCTTTTACATCTTTTTTCGCTTGTTCATCTTGTAAAACAAATGTACTAAGAAGTTGCACCAGCTGATGTTCGCGGAAATTTTTTAAAAAAGTACCTTCTCCTCTTCTTGTCTCGATCAATCCGAGAAGCTCAAGAGCCCTTAAAGCTTCCCTAACAGATGACCGACCAACGTTTAGACGGTCTGATAATTCACGTTCTGAAGGGATTTTATCCCCGGGTTTTAATCGATTTTTGTCAATTAACGACCGTAAATATTCAACAATTTCGATATATACTTTTGAATTTTGTTTTGAATTTGTCACAACGGATGATCACTCGCCTTTTCAAATGACAACTAGTTTATCTTTGTTCTTTCTTGCAACAGGTATTATTCCTACTTTTATTAACTTTCCCAATCGCATTAAGCAAATCGCTAACTTTTCAGTGGTCAGACCACGTACATCTCTTTACATATTATCATAATTGATGTCATTGTAAAGAATTTATAATTTGAAAATCACATTTTTTTCCCCGAATAAACGTTTCAACTCTGTAATACAATTACTTTTTACATTAATTCGCTCATGATCTGGAAGGAGTACTTTTTGATTGGCTTTTTCGTAAAACAAAATGATCGGCGTTTCCCCTTTGTATTGTTGAATGATATGTTTCATTTTTTTGAGGTGTTGCTGATTATCATTTTTCCCTTCAATTTTCATGAATAATTTACCATTCCCACTATTTTTCATTGCCTCATCGAGTTTTTCTATATGCTGAAGAATCCATTGTCTTTTATTCATTCTTTCCTCAATATGACCTCTTATAAGCAATAGTTCTCCTTTTTTCACGAGTGAACTATATTTTTTATAAGAGTCAGGAAAAATGACACCTTCAAATTCCCCATGTTCATCGCTCATTTTAACGAAAGCCATCGCTTGTCCATTTTTTGTTCGAATTTTTCTTTCTTCGGTAATATAGGCTCCTGCTGAAACATTTTTTATGTTGTCCTTTTCATCTAAATAAACCGTATTTTTTGCCTTTAACCATTCACGATAAATGGAGATCGGATGTTGGGAAACAAACATTCCTAATACCTGTTTTTCAAATGTTAATTTTTCTTCAATAGGGATCGGATCTACCTCGGCATATTTTGGCTTGATCTTAAACATGTCTTCAAATAAACCCAATTGGCCATCATCAGGTTTCACGAGTTGTGCATGGTCGATGGCTATATCTAATGTCGCTAGTAATGTTGCACGATCATGACCAAATTCATCCAAACTACCAGAATGGATAAGAGCTTCTATGACTTTGCGATTGATGATTTTCAAATTTACTCTTATACAAAAATCAAATAAATCTTCGAATGGCTTATCTCTTCTTGCTTGAAAAATTTCTTTTAAAGCACTTGCCCCTACTCCTTTGATGGCTGCTAAGCTACAGATAATTCCATGATCTGTTACAACATATGAATATTTACTTTTATTTATGGATGGGGGAATAAATGAATAGCCCATCATTTTTAATTCTTTTACATATTGAGCCGTTTTATCTTCATTCCCAATCACAGATGTTAAAAGAGCCGCCATAAAATGAAGGGGATAATGTGCTTTTAAATACGCAAGCTGATATGAAATCATACTATATGCAACCGCATGACTTCTGTTAAAACCGTAATCGGCAAAACGAACGATTAAGTCGTAAATCTCATTGGCCACTTTTTCTGAATATCCGTTTTTTAAAGCCCCTGATACAAAGTTTTTCCGTTCTTCGTCCAACACATCTCTTTTCTTTTTAGAAACGGCTCGACGTAATAAATCGGCTTGTCCTAACGTAAAGCCTGCTAATTTTGAAGAAATTTGCATAATTTGTTCTTGATAAACAATAACACCATAAGTCTTTTTCAATATAGGCTCTAAATCAGGATGTGGATAGACTACTTTTTCCATTCCATGTTTCCGCTTTATATATGTTGGGATATGACTCATAGGACCTGGACGATATAAAGCATTAACCGCTACAATATCTTCAAATTCCGAAGGTTTGAGCTGCTGTAACACTTTTCTCATTCCATCTGATTCGAGTTGGAATATTCCCGTTGTATCTCCTTTTGTTAATAAAGCAAATGTTTTCGAATCATTCATTGGAATTTGTTTAATTGAAAATGTTCGTTTTTCATGCTTCTCAATCGATTGAACGATCATTTCAATTAACGTTAAATTTCTTAACCCTAAAAAGTCCATTTTTAAAAGACCTAACTCTTCCAACGTTTCCATAGGATATTGAGTTAAATAAACTTCGTTTGAACCGCTTTGAATTGGAATCACTTCCACTAATGGACGGTCGCTTATAACAACGCCAGCTGCATGTGTGGAAACGTGTCTAGGCAATCCTTCAATTTTTATTGCGATTTCAAAAACTTTGTTAAAAACAGGTGACTGTTCGATTAACATGCGCAATGTACTGGATTGTTCGTATGCTTCCTTTAACGTAATTCCTATTTTAGAAGGGATTGAACGTGATAACTTTTCCAACTCATTAGTCGTCAATCCGAATGATCTTCCTACATCCCTTAGTGCCGCTTTTGCTGCAAGTGTACCAAACGTTGCGATTTGTGCTACATGCAGTTCTCCATATTTTTTTGCGACATATTCAATCACTTCATCTCTCCGGTAATCTGGAAAGTCGATATCAATATCAGGCATCGAAATACGTTCAGGATTTAAAAAACGTTCAAATAATAAATCATGTTTAATAGGGTCAACATCCGTAATATTTAGAACATACGCAACAAGCGATCCTGCTGCAGATCCCCGTCCTGGGCCAATAATCATTCCTCGCTCTTTAGCAAACTTAATAAAGTCCCATACGATTAAAAAATAATCACTAAAGTTCATCTTTTTAATGACGGATAATTCGTATTGAAGCCTTTCTACATATACTCGATCAGCATTTGGAACTTTATGTTTTAATCCGTTTTCACATAAGCTAGTCAAATAATCGTCTGCACTTATATTTTTTAATGGATATTTTGGTAGAAGAGATTGATGAAAAGGAATTTCCACCTGACATGATTTTGCAATCGTTATTGTATTTTGTAATGCTTCTTTATAAGCTGAAAATTGTTTATACATCTCTTCTTTTGCTTTGAAATAATATTGTTCTTGTTGATCAGAAATGGAAGTACTTATTTTTTCGTTATTTTTTATTGCCAATAAACATTGCCATGTGAAATGGTCCTGTTTTTTCAAATAATATACTTTATTAGATGCAACAAGTGGAGTTTTCGTATCAACGGAGAGTTGAACCATTTGCTTGTTTAATGTTTTTTCTTCTTTCTTCCCGTGATCTTGTAAATTTAGATAGAAAGAATTTTCTTCAAATATTTCCTTATAAAATTTACACTTCAACTTTGCTTTTTCTATTTCACCATTAAGTATATGATGTTCAATTTCTCCCTCTAATCCTCCAGAAATTGCAATTAAGCCTTTTGAGTAATGTTTTAGCCATTTTGTCGGAATTCCCATTGGTGATTTTGTTTGAATGACACTGCTAATTTTCATTAAGTTTTGGAAACCTGTATAGGATTTAGCCAATAAAATGAGAGGGTATGATTCATTTGTATCATTGGACTCTATTAAAATGTCAGCTGTTAAACCGATGATTGGTTGGATTCCAATCTCCCGACAATATTTATAAAACGGAATCACTCCATACATAACATTTCGATCGGTTATAGCAACGGCAGAATAACCTTGTTCTTTCGCCGCATATGCAAGGGCTTTTGGAGAAATTGTACTGGATAACAATGTGAATGAACTATATGTATTTAGGTGAATAAAGTCCATTACTTTCCCACCTTCGTTTTTGTATTCATTATAGAACTTCTACTTGTAAAAGTGAAACATTTGTTTGCATAGTTAATCAGAAAAAGGTCTCATAAACGGACTGCGTCCATCATATATTTGAAACATAGGACGAGTTTATGGGGGCGTTGATAGAATGAACGAAGCGTTTGTCCCAACTTTTTTTCACAGTTTTTTTATTGCTTTAGGAGTTTTATTAGGTGGATCATTAATAGGGGGGTTATCTGCTTTTCTTACAGGAAGTCCACCTTTAACAGAAATTTACCGTTTATCCAACAGCTTAAGAATATGGGCGATCGTTGCGGCTATAGGAGGAACGTTTGATGCGGTATATAGTTTTGAAAGAGGATTATTGCAAGGAGAAACAAGAGACTTATTTAAACAATTTTTATTAATTTTATCCGCCTTAGGTGGTGCGCAAACCGGCGCACTCATCATTAATTGGTTAACGCAGGAGCATTTATCGCAATGAGAATTCCACCGTATTATCACCATCCAAGCTGGCAACGTTTTATTGCTGGCGTCATAATAGGAGCATTAATTAGTTGGTTAATATTCTTATATATGTTTGGTGTATTGCAAGAAGAACAAGCTAAAATAATAAAAAAGCAGCAAGATGAGATTGCCGATTTAGAAAAAGAAAAACAAATATGGCAAAACGACTTTGCTGAATTAAATAAAAAAAATAAAGAAATGTTAACTGTGCATGAGATAAAAGTAAAAATATATAACTATGAACGGTATAACATTGATCCGTTAAGTGTGTTTGAAAAGGAAGAAGAAGTAAAGGAAGACTTAAATATTTTATTAGCTAAAGATTTAGATTTTGCTTATAAAAGTCGCGACTTAATTAAACGAATGATTCAAAATAAAACGATACGAATTAACGATAAGCGGTATGCATTAGAAATAAGGGAAATATTCATATATACAACATTAACGATCCAGTTAGAAATTAAATTAGCTAATTAAGTTTGAAAGTTTACAAGTGAATATCATTTTTGACAAGAGCAAAGTAAAATTAATTGTCACTCGTGGAATGGACAAAAATATAGCCATTGAAAGTTGAACGTGTATAAGTAAATTTGTTTATTGTTTAATAAATATAATAAAGCCAGTGAAATTTGAATATAAATTTTCACTGGCTTTTCAAATAAGAAATAAGTTGTTCCTTAGCTTATGATTGATATTGTAAACACGCTTCTTCCAAATCTTTTAAAACATCATCAGCTTCTTCCCACGAATAAATAGATGCTCCTGCTGCTAGAGGATGTCCTCCCCCTTTATACTTCTTCGCAATTGTATTAATCACAGGACCTTTTGAACGAAGACGGACGCGAATTTGATCTTCTTCTTCAATAAAGAAAACCCAGCCTTTAATCCCTTGTATATTTCCTAAAGAGCTGACAAGTAATGAAGCTTCTGCAGCACGAACATTAAATTTTTCAAGCAATTCTTTCGAAATAACAACTTTCGCTGCACCGCTTGGGAACAGTTCAAAGTTTTGCATGATATATCCACTTAATTTAACAACATTTGGTTTTAGCTCATACATTTTATCAAACAGTTCAGATCTTGAAAAATTAAATTGGATTAATTCACTGGCATATTGAAAGGTTTTATTGGTTGTACTCGGATAAAGAAATCTTCCTGTATCACCGACGATTCCAGCAAATAATAATTTTGCTCCATCATCTGATAACACTAAACCATGTTCTTTTCCGTATAAATAAAATTCATAAATCATTTCACTAACAGAACTTGCATCTGTATCCACCCACATTAAATCACCGTACGGATCTTCGTTAGGATGATGGTCAATTTTTATAATGTAATCCCCAAGTTTATATCGTTCATCACAAATTCGTTCTTGATTGGCTGTATCGCAAACAATCACTAATGCACCTTTATATGTATCATCTGTAATAGTATCCATTTTTGATAAATATAAAAGTGTTTCTTCATCTTTCCCGGCTTTATATACTTTTTTTTCAGGGAATGACTTTTTAATTAATTCAACAAGTCCTCCTTGGGATCCAAAGGCATCCGGATCTGGACGTACATGACGATGGACAATTATCGTATCGTATTCTTTAATTTTATTTAAAATTTCCGCTTTCATCGGATGACTCCTTTTCATTTTTTCTAAATTCTTACTATATTTGTAGCATAATTCATGAAAAAGAAAAAGAGAGATTACTTTTAGTAGCAAATTTCGATAAAAATCGTTACAATAGATTAAGCAAATATTTAGTGAATACAAACGGAGGATTTTACATATGCCTGTATTAGTCATACTTATCGTGATATCACTAAGTCTTTATGTATATTATAAAATTCAGTACGTTCGCTCAAAAAAACCGATTGAAAAGAAATGGATATCTTCTAAGTCAAGTATTGCTCTCGGACTTTTCGTAGGGATTTTCGGGATTAATACACTATTTCTATATCAAACAACGACCACTTATATTGTTGGTCCAATTTTTATCTTAGTAGGTTTCTTAAGTGCTTGGGCAGGATATAAAGCATATAAACATTATCGTCCGTTCGTTTTAAAAGAGATGGAAGAAAATTAATAAAGTTGAAAACCCCCGAATTGGTAGAGAACCTTTCATAATTAAAATAACTATTGAGTTCGTTACCATTATCAGGGGTTTTTTCATTTTTTATTTAACGTTCTATAAGTTGAAACATCATTAATGCTTTTCCTACTAATGAACCGTCTTTAAATACTTCTACGTCAGCTTTTCCGAATTTTCTACCAACGTCCAATAATTTTGAATGAATATCAATGACGCTTTCCATTTGTACTGGTTTTAAAAAATAAATGGTCATATTTTCTACAACTAAATCACCTTTTTTCATAGAACGAACACTACGTTTTGTTGCCTCTGTTACTAACGAAGTGAACACTCCGTATGATATCGTCCCTAAGTGATTAGTCATCTGCGGTGTCACTTCACAGCGATATAGGAACATATCTTTCTCAATTGATCCGATATTTTCAAGCTGTCTTGTAATCGTATCTTCAATCGTTTCCCCAACTTGAGGTTGTCTTTGGCTCATTTGTAACGCTTTTAAAACGTCTTGTCTGCTGATAATTCCTTGAAGTCGCTGTTGTTCATTGACAACTGGAATCATTTCGATTCCTTCCCAAATCATCATATGGGCGCTAGATGCGACACTCGTTTTTAACCCGACCGTAATAGGATTTTTTGTCATTATTTTTTCAATCGGTAAATTCATGTTTTGGCCGATGACATCTTTTGTTGTTACTACTCCAATAATTTTCCGATTTTTATCAATAACAGGGAAACGACTATGCATGGATTCATTTTTTAGTTCGTACCATCTTTGAACGGTATCATCTTTATTTAAAAAGTACGTTTTATCAAACGGAGTTAATATATCTTCTACAAGCAATATTTCTTTTTTGATTAGTTGGTCATAAATAGCACGATTGATCATGGTTGCAACCGTAAAGGTGTCGTAACTAGTCGATATAATTGGTAGTTCCAGCTCATCAGCCAATCTTTTCACATCATCCGTTGTATCAAACCCACCGGTGATTAATACGGCTGCTCCTGCTTTTAAGGCATACTCGTGTGCTTTGATTCGGTTACCAACAATTAATAAGTTTCCCGCACCGGTATACCTCATCATCGCTTCAAGCTGCATAGCTCCAATTACAAATTTATTTAATGTTTTATGCAATCCGCTTTTTCCACCTAAAACTTGTCCTTCAACAATGTTGACAACTTCCGCATATGTTAGTCGTTCAATATTTTCTTTTTTCTTTCTTTCAATTCGAATCGTACCGACACGTTCAATCGTGCTCACATATCCTTTATTTTCTGCTTCTTTAATCGCACGATAGGCTGTTCCTTCACTAACATTTAAAGCTTTAGCTATTTGACGTACAGATATTTTTTCTCCTATCGGTAATTGATCGATATATTGAAGAATTTTTTCATGTTTTGTTGTCAACCTATTCACCTTCATTTTTTACAAAAGATATATAGTTTATCTTATCATTATTAGCTATTGAAGGGTAGGTTGCGAGTGGTTTGTTATGAAAATGAACGTACTTTTTGTGTTTTTTTTCGTTTATTGGAACTAGTGGACACATAGCTTTGTTTTTTAGATTTTGGTGAATATAAAATTCCAGCTAAATTTCCAGCAATGGCAAAGACACATAGTGTGAGCCAAAGTATAGAGAAATAATATTTCACTCCCGTCGTGTGGATCGGTAATCTTGAAAGGCCATAATATAACATCCACCCACACAAAAGTAAGCATAGTAAGTATCGATTTTTCATCATTTCTCCCCCCTAATTTCACTATATGCTTACATGGAATATTCCATGAAGGATGTCCAATATTTTCATAATACAAAAAGCATCCTAATTGTATGAAACAATTAAGATGCCCATTCAAAAATATTATAAAGTGATGGAATCACCAGGATTTAATACTTTACCATTACCTTTTTCTAATAGAGATATAAACTTGTTTGGATCTTGTTTAATCGGCGGGAATGTATTGTAATGTATTGGTACGACTTGCTTAGCATTTAAGAAGCGCGCAGCAATCGCAGCATCTTCCGGTCCCATTGTAAAGTTATCTCCAATCGGTAAAAATGCCAAATCGATTGTATTGAGTTCCCCGATCAATTTCATATCCGAGAATAACCCTGTATCACCAGCATGGTAAATTGTTTTCCCATTGATTGTTACTAAAACACCAGCCGGCATTCCTAAATAAATCAGTTGTTGATCTTCTGTTTCAAAACTTGAACCATGAAAAGCAGGAGTTAGTTTTACTCGACCAAATTCAAAATTGTATCCACCACCAATGGATAATCCGTGTGTTCTAACTCCTTTCCAACCTAAATATGTGGCAATTTCGTGGTTAGCAATTACTAATGCATTATGTTTTTTGGCTAATTCCACCGTATCACCAACATGATCATTATGACCATGTGTTAAAATGATAAAGTCCGGCTTTACATCGTCTAAAGTTAAATCCGTTAAACCGTTTCCTGAAATAAAAGGATCAATTAAAATTTCATGATTACCAGTTTCTATTTTTACTACTGAATGTCCATGATAAGATACTTTCATTATTCAATCCCCTTTCATTTTCTTCCTATTTTTATGTTCGAGATGAATATAAAAATTCCTGTTTAAATTTTTGTTCCATCTATATGATATACTAATTGTACAGTCTTTTTATAGAGGTGTTATGTATGCAAAAACGTATTAATTCTTTCATTCGTCATATGCAAAACGAACAGTTGGATGTTGCAATGATAACTTCTACGGAAAATGTTTTTTATTTTAGTCAATTTTATTCAAATCCACACGAAAGATTATTAGCTGTTGTAATATTTCCTGAAGCAGAACCTTTTTTAATTTGTCCTTTGATGGAAGTTCCTGATGCAAAAAAATCCGGTTTTTCTGGAAATATTATCGGTTATAGCGATATCGAAAATCCGTGGGAAATTGTCAAAAGTGAGATTGAAAAACGGGTTCACAATATAAATAGAATAGGTATAGAAAAATTACATATGAATGTTGAACGATTTGAACAAATTCACGCTATGTTTTCTTCTGTTCAAATAGTCGGTTTAGAAGACATCATCCATCAATTAAGATTGATAAAAGATGAAGATGAAATTGCTAAATTAACAAAAGCTTGTGAACTAGCAGACTATGCAATCGAAGTAGGAATGAATGAAATCAAAGAGGGGAAAACCGAACTTGATATTGTCGCAGCTATTGAATATGAATTAAAAAGAAAAGGCGTAGAGCAAATGTCCTTTGCAACTACCGTTTTAGCAGGAGCTAATGCTGCTTCACCACACGGAAATGTTGGCTTAACCCCTATCAAAAAGGGAGATTTTGTTTTATTTGATCTTGGAGTTGTTTACGAAGGATATTGCTCCGATATTACGAGAACAATCGGTTATCATCATGTGACAGATCAGCAAAAGGATGTGTACGAAGCAGTATTAAAAGCACAAGAAAAAGCTGTGAATGCAGTTAAAGAAGGTATCACATGTTCTGAGTTAGATTTAATGGCTAGAAATTCGATTAAAGAAGCAGGGTATGGTGAATACTTCCCTCATCGACTTGGTCACGGCCTAGGAATTAGTGTTCATGAATACCCTTCAGTAACAGAAACGAATCCTTTATCATTGAAAAAAGGAATGGTCTTTACAATCGAACCTGGAATTTATATTCCAAATCAGGTTGGTGTACGAATTGAAGACGATGTGCTTGTTACAGAAAATGGTTGTGAAGTGTTAACAAAGTTCTCTAAAGAATTGATTATTGTATAATTGTAAAAAAGAATCCCAACGGAATGAACGACTCCTCATTGGGGTAGTTCACATCGTTGGGATTTTTCTATTCAATTAAAAGCGATTTAGCTTCTCGATATTCTAATTGAAGGGCATCACTAACCGCTTTATATGTAACGAATCCTTTATATGTATTCAACCCTTTTAGAAGTGATTCATTTTCTAAAACAGCTCTTTTATAACCTTTATTAGCAATCTGTAAGGCATAAGGAACTGTCACATTGGTCAATGCAATGGTCGAAGTTCTTGGAACTGCTCCAGGCATATTCGCTACTGCATAGTGAACAACCCCATGTTTGACGTACGTCGGTTGATCATGAGTGGTTATACGGTCTGTCGTTTCAAATATTCCCCCTTGATCAATAGCAATATCAACAATAACCGAACCAGGTTTCATTTGTTTTACCATTTCTTCCGTTACTAGCTTCGGAGCTTTTGAACCTGGTATTAAAACTGCCCCTATTACTAAATCTGACTCCTTCACTGATTGTGAAATATTGTATGGATTAGACATTAATGTCGTAATGTCATTTCCAAAAATATCGTCAAGCTGGCGAAGTCGGTCTGGATTTAAATCGATAATCGTTACTTGTGCTCCTAGACCAATGGCCATTTTTGCCGCGTTTGTACCAGCTACTCCGCCTCCAATAATCGTAACTTTACCTCTTGAAACACCAGGTACACCTGATAGTAATATACCACTTCCTCCATTCACTTTTTGTAAAAATTGAGCTCCAACTTGTACAGCCATTCTGCCTGCTACTTCACTCATTGGAGTAAGCAACGGTAAACTTCCATTAGGTAATTGAACTGTTTCGTACGCTATTCCTATCACTTGATTATCCACTAATGCTTGCGCAAGTTTTGGCTCTGCTGCCAAGTGCAAATACGTAAATAAAATCAATCCTTCGCGTAAATACTTAAATTCGGAAGGAAGTGGTTCTTTTACCTTTAACACCATATCCATTGACCACGCATCTTCGGCGGTTTTAACAATTATAGCTCCGTTTGCACGATATTCTTCATCCGAAAAACCTGAACCAATACCTGCTCCCGTTTCAATGTATACTTCATGACCATTTTGTACTAAGTACATAACACCAGCCGGAGTCATTGCTACCCGATTTTCATTGTTTTTTATTTCTTTCGGAATTCCAATGCGCATTTCATGAGCCCCCTTTGTTTCCATTCCGCACCATTTGTATTAATCTTATTTTAACAAAAGAGGATAAGTTTTCCTATCTTTCCCAATAAAAATGCTTGCGGAATTATAAAAAACATACATATTCCGCAAGTCATTGATACTATTCTTTTTTATTCGTATTTTCAATTGTATTTTCTATTGCATTTTCATTTAAATATCCACTATCATAAGCATTCATAATTTGCTCTGTAACTTCTTCAACCGCTTTTTCTTCCTCTAAATATTCACCTTTCTTCTTCTCGTTTGTCATCTTTAATAACCCCTTTCGATTCGATGCATTTTTTATTGTTCGAAAATTTGTGAAAAGTATGCACTTATAGTAGTGGGAATATATGGTACGATAAAAATATAAAGGGGGGATTTTAATGAGTATAAAATATCAATCAATTCTTGTTGCCATTGATGGATCCAAAGAATCTGATTGGGCATTTCATAAGGCTGTTAAAATTGCAAAAGAATCCGATGCGTTATTAGTATTAGCTCATGTCATTGACGTAAGAGCTTTTGCCACCGTTGAAGCCTACGATCAATCTATTTCCGCACGAGCCGAACAATATGCGAAAGAATTATTAGAAAAGTATGGCCAATTAGCTAATCATCATAATGTGCCAAATACAAAAATTGTAATCGAATATGGCTCCCCAAAAGTGAAAATCCCTAAAGACATTGCACAAAAATATAATATAGATTTAATCGTCTGTGGTGCGACAGGATTAAATGCAGTAGAAAGATTTTTCATTGGAAGTGTTAGTGAACATATTGTTCGCTTTGCCAAATGTGACGTACTTGTTGTACGCTCAAACGAATAATAAAATCAAAAAACCAATGGAACCTCTGTTCACATTGGTTTTTTTATGTCATGATTATATGGAAAAGGAGAATGTTTATGGATCAATTTTTCTCATTGGATATTAGACTAGGTATATACATTCCTACATTAGAAAAAGAGTGGGACCAATACGACACTTCTATTCAAGAAATGATTTTAACTAAATGGGAACGTATTCGTGGAACAATTCCTGATCGTATTAAAGAAATAGAAAGCAAGATTGAACATCTGCAACAGCAATTATATGAAGAAATGGATTTTGAACGATCATGTCTATTAAATCAACAAATTGCAGAAAAAGCTTCTATAATCAATGATTTATGGATATGGTATCGCTCTAGTGAAGCTATTACTGTGAAAAAACATATATAGATTATTCGATTTTTTCTTTTAATAATCGATATTGATAAAACTTTTGAGCAAATTCAGTGATATTCTTCGTAGAATAATAATTCGAACTTGCACCAATCGCCATACTGATAAATGACGGTTTTTCTTTATTTTTAAAAGTTAGAATAGCTAGACTTTTAATGATTTGTCTTAACGGAAAATGTATGAACATTTTTCCTGTGACATCTTCTTCTCCATAGTAATAATATTGATCGTTCTCTTCAAGTTCATTCCATAAATCATTCCATGCTTCTTTTTGAAAACGTTTCGGCAATGTCGCTACGTAAAACACTTTCAAAGACAGCATTTGCTCGAATGGGCGTTGTATGTCAAATCCATACGCAGCTGCGATCAGTTGAATTGCTCTTACATTGATGACAATCATAGATAAAATATCGGTACTAACAAATAGAAATCGCCCCGTCCCAGCTAAAGCCCCTTGAAACATTCCTATGAGTTGATGCCGTTGGATTTGTTCATCAGCATAGACATTAAGCACATCGATGGGAAGTTGTTTCAAAGATGGGATGTTTTCAATTTCCGGATAAATGAGCCGTACTTTATTTAATAAACGTTTGATAGATTTTTTTTGAACACTTGTATGTTGGATTGACGCATGAATATAAAACAACCATTGATCGATACTCGCTTGAATCTTTTCTTTAATATCAACAGGAAGCTTTTCCATTGTTGATTCCAACCATTGATTATATGTATGTTCAATATCTGAAGTCTCATGATTCAATAGTTGGTTTTCCCATTCTTTTAGAGAAGTTAAAAGAATTTCCTCTCTTTCAGTTAAAGGCATTGATCCCACCTACTTTTTCTTCGAGTATAACATAATTTTCTTCCTGACAAGAAATGGTACCTTACTGAGTTAGTCGGACAACATCTCTAGCAATCATAACCTCTTCATTTGTTGGAATGACAAGTACTTTTACCGGGGAATGTGGATAACTGATAAACGCTTCTTTCCCACGGATTTTATTCAATGATGGATCAAAATAGACGCCCATAAATTCTAGCCCTTTTAACACCATTTCACGTATGATGTCACTATTTTCACCAATACCAGCTGTGAAAATAATCGCATCAACCCCATACATCCGAGCTGCATAAGATCCTAAATACTTATGGATTCGATTAGCAAATACCTCTAATGCTAATAAGGAGCGTTTATCTCCCTTAGACGCTTTCTCCTCAATATCCCTTAAATCACTGGAGAATCCAGAAATGGCTAACATTCCGCTTTTCTTATTTAAAATATCCAATACTTCTTCTGCAGTTTTTCCTGTCTTTTCCATAATATATGGAATAAGTGCAGGGTCAATATTTCCAGAACGGGTTCCCATTGTAACTCCTGCTAGTGGGGTGAACCCCATGGATGTATCGATCGATTTTCCACCTTTTATTGCAGCAATACTTGCACCATTACCTAAATGGCATGAGATGAGTCGAAGCTCTTCAATTGGTCGCCCTAAAAGTTCAGCTGCACGAAGCGATACATACTTATGAGAAGTTCCATGGAATCCGTACTTTCTTATTCCATATTTTTCATAATATTCATAAGGTAAACTATATAAATAAGAACTTGCCGGCATCGTTTGATGAAAAGCTGTATCAAAAACAGCTACGGCAGGTACATTAGGTAAAACTTGTTTAAATGCTTTAATCCCAATTAAATTCGCTGGGTTATGTAACGGTGCTAATTCAGATAAAGAATCGATTTTTTCAATAACCTCATCATCAATCACTGCTGAATCGTTAAATAACTCTCCTCCATGAACAACACGGTGTCCAATTCCGTTTATATCTTCTAAGCTTTTAATTATGCCTAACCCGGTTAAGTGTTCTAATAATAAATCTACTGCTTTTTTATGGTCAGGAATATTATATTGTTTTTTTACTTTTTCAGTAGAATAGGATATAGAAAAAATGGAATCTTCCATACCAATTCTTTCAATTAATCCTTTACAAATCACCTGTTCCTCAGGCATTTTTAATAATTGAAATTTTAATGATGAACTTCCTGCGTTAATTGCTAAAATATTTGACATGATGTCAGCTCCTTTATACTTGCCATATATCGTATTTTGTACCAATAAAGTAATAAAATATATATAAATTTTCAATGATTAGTTTTCCATAGAGGAAAAATCAGTTATTCATGTAAAACAATAAAATAGGTCATAGGGACCTATTTAAATTCTTGAAACCAATGATTTATTTTTAAAAACATGTCCTCCATCGCCTTTTTATTTGATAAACTTGGAAGACTAGCTAACAATACTTGCTTTGGTGGTTTAATACCTTCTTTTTTCTTTTGTAAAATAAATATGCTTTTCGCTGATTTCTCACTTTTGAACATCGTTTTTGGTAATTGAATAAGTGCTTGAATGTATAAATGGTCCTTAATAAATGAATGTAATTTTGGCGCCTGTTCACTTTCAAACAGTCCGTTTGGAATGAGGAAAAATAAGTAACCCCCTTCTTTTGTGTAACGACAAGACTGTTCAATAAATAAATGGTGAGCATAAGAATGACCTTTGTCAGCCTTCAATATATAGTCATTTGCCCGTACATCGTTCGGGTAGTAACCAACTGGGAGATCGCATATAACGACATCTGTTTTTTCTGTAAAAATTGGTTCTAAACTATCTTGATTGAAAAACTGGATAGGATGTTCTTGCAAATTAGCGTTTATGTATGCCAATTTAATTAGAAGATCGTCGATGTCAATTCCAATACCGGTCGTTTGACGATCGTTTAAATGATTCATGACAGTTAATAATAAGTTACCAGTTCCAACTGCTGGGTCCAAAATGGATACGGACATGTGGTTGGACATAAATTTTTTTACAAGATAACTAAAAAATAAACCAATGGAGTCAGGTGTCATTTGATGATTTGGTTGAACATTTTCTTTCATTCCTTTTAGACATGCTAGTTGGAATGCTTTACGTATTTCCTCTTTACCGTATTGGGAAAGTGAAATTTCATCATATTTCTTTTTTAGTCGTTTTTCTGTTGTCTCGCTAAGTTCTTCTTGTAACACTTTTTGATGAAAAAGATTTTCCCCGGATTCCGCTAACGCTTCAAGATAAGAACAAGAAAGTTCTCTTTGAATTAAAGACGTAGTTTCATCAAGGACGGTAAATAGTTCTTCGACTTTGGATTGAATCAATTTCATTTACCTCCATATATAAGCTCAAAAATATATTTTAATCTCTATTTCTTATTTTCTCAAATCATAAACATAAGAATAGGCCTCGAATTTTTCGAGACCTAATTTTGTATTACTTTGCTTGTTTTGCTGCCTCAATTGCTGCTTCGTAGTTTGGATGATTAGTTGCTTCGCTAACATACTCTACATAAACAACTTTATCAGAAGAATCGACGACAAATACTGCACGACATAATAATCTTAACTCTTTCATATGTACTCCGTATGCTTCTCCAAACGATAAATCTCGATGATCGGATAATAAAATTACGTGCTCTAGACCACTGGCGGCACACCAACGTTTTTGAGCAAACGGTAAATCAACACTAATTGTTAAAACTTTAACTCCTTCGATTTTACCAGCTTCTTCGTTAAATTTTCTTGTTTGTGCATCACAAACACCAGTATCAATGGATGGAACTACACTAATAATTCGTACAGAACCTTTAGTATCATCTAAAGTTACTTCAGATAAATCGTTTGCTAGAACTTTAAAATTAGGAGCTTTATCTCCAACTTTCACTTCATTCCCAACTAATGTAACCGGATTTCCTTTAAATGTAACTTGCGCCATCGAATCCATCCTCCTTTATTTGTTGAATCTTTCAATTTATTCTATCATACAAAAGTGTCTAAAAAAAGAATAGACCCCATGACTAGAGATTAAGTAGGGGTCAACTGTAATGTTTGTTATAGTTCCAAATCTTGTTTGCGATGCATATCTTTTTTGATTTCATTTTTCGCCATGATTTGTTGAATTTTTTCAACAGCTTGTGGAGCTAAATCTAAAATCTTTTCATATAAATGTGTACTTTCATCTAAATGGAGCATTTTTACTCCGTGACCATTAACAATTAAAAATGCAATTGGTGTAATAGAAACTCCTCCACCACTACCACCACCAAATGGTAGTTTTTTTGCCTCATGTCCTTGAGATGAACCAGATTTTGATTCTTTACCGTCCACGATAAATTCAGATCCACCTGCAGCAAAACCAAATCCAACTTTTGAAACGGTTAATATAACACTTCCATCTGGTGTTTCAACCGGATCTCCAATAATCGTGTTAACATCAATCATTTCTTTAAGATTTTCCATCGCTGTTGTCATTAATCCTTGAATTGGATGATCAGACATCAGTACCCCTCCTCATGACATTGATTGCTTTCCATTGGCTTTGTTTATTTTCGACAAAGTATCACTTTTGAAATTAGGTATATTTCCTTTCCAATATTTCAAAAGTTTTATTCCTGCTAAAATAGCATTCCCAATCCGAACTTGAAGCATACATTTGAAAGAGGTACTTGATACCAAATTTTGAAAGTTAGGGGTAATTTCAATAATAGGTTGGCTTTTTAACTTCATAAAGTGACTAATGATTCCAACAGAACCACCTTTTAACGTCCATAACGCACCTGCTACAATTCCTGTTAAAGCTGCGTCGTTAACACCGATGACCGTTCTCCACTCAAATTGATGAACTTCAATCTTTTTTAAAAATTCTTTTATGATATTCTTAAAATGTACAATATGCTCAATCAGTTCATGAATATCATGAATGGATTTTTGGACATCATCGGGGCCAACATGTTTCTCAGCTTCATTTTTAAGTTTTTCTTTTGCAATACCTGATTGAATTTCTTGCTCCATTACGATTGAAGGAGAATCATCATCTACTTTTATTTTTGGAACATCAACAGAATATTTGATTAAACCAAATAGTGCACGTAATTCGATCTTGAAAAAATTATCTTTTTCTTTTTGTTGATAATGGAGATAAATCCGAACATTTGAAATCAAAATAATACAAACAAGAAGAATAATGACGAGAAAAACGATGAAAAAAATCAATTTCATTCACACCTTTCAGCCAAAATTATCGGCTGAAAACAATAAAAATAAACCTGTCACATTGTGTGAGCAGGTTTTCGAATCCAAAAATGTTCATGTATTACTACTGTATCGGCAAAATAGTCATGAATTCCTTGTTTTTTCGGTAAAAATGCTACGAACAAATACAATATTAATATTGAAGCCGAAATATATCTTCCTATCCACTCCCTAAAGAGAACGGTACCCCATGTCAACTCATTATTATCAACAGATATAACTTTTATGGCAAAAATCATTTTACCTAATGTTTGACCAAATTTTTTTGTCATGATTACAAAATACAAATAAAAAACTAGAGCATTTCCAATTTGAAAGGCTGAAAAAATTCCATTTCCTTTATCTAATTGGAAATAGGTAAAGAGTGAGTCTAACAGGAATGATAGTCCGCTAATCACAATTAAATCTACAATATAAGCCCAAAAACGAATCCAAAAGCCAGCGTAAGGTTTAGAGAACATTTCCATTTGTTCTTGATTTTCCATAAGCCCCACCTATCTTGTATATAAGTACATTAATCTCGGAGAGTTTGGTTGTTGGATAATGTTTACTAATGGTTCATTGCGATCACCAAGAAATTTAGTTGCTGTCATATCAAGAAAAGACGCCAATCCGAAAGACTGATCTTCATATTTAACAACTTGTGCGTCTTTTAAACGATAGTCTTTTTTCAATGCTTCAATTGTATCGTCTAAATATCCAAATTCATCGATTAAATTTAACTCTTTTGCTTGTCTACCGCTATAAATTCTACCATCAGCAATTTCTCGCACTTTTTCTTCTGAAATTCCTCTTCCATTTACAATTACTTTTACAAATTGATCGTACGATTCATTAATCATTTTTTGAAGGATTTCTTTTTCTGATTCTGTCATTTCTCTAGCAGGATTTAAAATATCTTTATACTCTCCGCTTTTAATCGTAACCATATCAATTCCAAGTTTTTCAGCTAAAACAGAGTAATTGATACTTTCTAATATAACGCCAAGAGAACCTGTTAATGTCTCTTCATTTGCAAATATTTTAGTAGCTGGAGCAGAAATATAATACCCACCAGATGCAGCCATCGTTCCCATTGATATGTATACATGTTTCTTTTTCTCTTCAATAATTTCTGTAATTAAATGATGAATTTCTGCACTT
Source organism: Bacillus sp. JST-5 (assembly GCF_057747715.1). NCBI lineage: Bacteria > Bacillati > Bacillota > Bacilli > Caryophanales > Bacillaceae > Bacillus > Bacillus sp. JST-5. The sequence goes on from NZ_JBYLHW010000005.1 coordinate 73,436, forward strand.
TCAACGACTCCTCCACCAGGAGTATTAACTCGAATGACAATTCCTCGTACAGCAGCATCATCTCTAGCAGATTTTAACTTTTCAATAAATGTTTTATGATTATATCCTGACGTTGTAAGAAACGAACTAGCATCGCCAGAATCTTGAATGACCCCATCGATTTCTAATACAACAATTTTTTTATTTTCATTTCCTTGTTCAATCACTTTTTCCGTAAAGCTTTTATTAGTACTCGAAAATAGTGATGTCAGTGTCTCTTCTTTGTTGGAAAAACCATGAATCATGAATGAGAGCATGGAGGAAATCATAAAAATCGCTAGTGCTATTCCTAATGCCGTCCAACGTTTCCGATTCATCCAAAAACCTCCTAATAATAACATTATCTTCTCCACATGTATTTTACTTAATGTAAACTTTTCTGTAAAATTTTACACATGATAAACAAAGTATTTTGGTAGGGGTGATTTTATGGACGAGAGAAAAAATTTATTTTTGTTCTATAAGCCAGATGAAGAGATGGAAAAAGAAATTAACCAATTAAGGAATATTGCAAAAGAAAACGGTTTTCAAATTGTTAATCATGTGAATGATGCCAATATTATTGTCAGTATTGGCGGTGACGGAATGTTCTTACAGGCAGTAAGAAAATCTGGTTTTCGCGAAGATTGTCTCTACCTCGGAATTTCTACTAAAGATATATTAAGTTTATATTGTGATTTTAATCTAAATGATATTGATAATATGATAGCATCTATTAAAAATGATAACATTGAAGTTCGTAGATATCCGACCATTCAAGTATCGATTGATAATCAGTCTCCTTTTTATTGTTTAAATGAGTGCACGATTCGTTCAAGTATTGTAAAAACTTTTGTTATGGAAGTATTCATAGATCATACTCATTTTGAAACGTTTCGTGGAGATGGGATGATTATTGCTACTCCTACTGGTAGTACAGCATACAATAAATCTGTCAGAGGTGCGATTGTAGATCCTACATTACCTTGTTTTCAAGTGAATGAATTAGCTTCCATAAACAACAATATGTACCGTACATTAGGCGCACCTTTTATTTTAGGAAAAGATCGTACATTAACATTAGAAATCGTTCAAGATGGCAACGATTATCCAATTGTTGCGATGGATAATGAAGCGATGAGCATTTCAAACATAAAAAAAGTTGAGATACAATTAAGCGGTCGCGTTATTAAAACAGTAAAATTGAAAAATAATTCATTCTGGGAAAAAGTTAAAAGAACCTTCTTATAAAATGAAATAGGAACCTGCCTATAGCAAGTTCCTATTTTTATGCTGTCATTTGTTTTTCTTTTTTATGTCCATTTATATGAGTTCTTATTTTAGAAAAAGTAAACAAAAATAACGCACTCCAAATAAATAGGAACGAAATCAAATGGGCAGTTGTAAACGGTTCGTCATATAATAATACTCCGATTATTAACATCATCGTCGGTGCAATATATTGTAAAATACCAATCATAAACATTGGAATGACCTTAGCACCCTTAGCGAAATAAAGTAACGGTAATGCTGTCATTGCCCCAGCACCGATTAATAATAAATCTGTTGTAATCGATCCCATTAAAAAGGAACTTTGTCCTTTGAAAAATAAATAGATCATATATCCTAAAGCTAAAGGAGTGACTGAGAATGTTTCTAACGTTAACCCAATCGCCGAATCTACATTAATTAATTTTTTCAGTAATCCGTAAATCCCAAATGATAATGCTAACGCAAATGCCACCCAAGGAAACGTACCATATGAAAATGTTAATACACTGACACCAATGGCAGCCAAAATAAATGAAGTTATCTCTGTTATTGTAAGCCTTTCTTTTAAAAAGATAATCCCTAATAAAACACTTACGAGAGGATTTATATAATACCCAAGACTTGCATCAACGACGTGTTCCGAATTTACTGCCCAAATATAGATGAACCAGTTTCCAGTGATTAAAAAGGAAGCGCCGATTAAGGCAAATGCTTGTTTTCGTTCATTTTTGAACATTTGAACCGTATTTTTTAAGTCTTTTACCTTATGAGTGAATGTTAATAAAATAATCATAAAGATAAAGGACCAGAAAACACGATTTGCCAAAATTTCATCAGAAGGGACTTCCACTAGCCACTTCCAATAAATCGGTAATATTCCCCATAATACATATGCCAATACCGTGTAAAAAACTCCTATTCGTTCATTCTCCATACAGATCCCCTAACATTTCTATATTCGAAATATTCCTCATTATACACGGGAAAAGATAAAAATGGCAAGAATTTAATTAGACCATGATTGAGTCAAATATTTGTGGGCAGTTTTATCTCTCTAACAATGAATACGGTTTCACTATTTTAGGGGACTCTCTTGATCAAAAATTTGTTCTTTTAAAATCCTGCAACTCCTTTAAAGTCCTGTACACTGGAATATTTGCCTTACCTTTTAGGTATAGGAGATTGTCTCTTGTGACTTCACCAATTGTACTTGTCACCTTTTCTACGTAATGTTTTGGTGGATTCTTTTCCTCCTTGGTTTCTGTCCATCCTTCGACTTTCCCAAATAATGTTTTCAATGCCAGATTGTCTAGGAAAGCCACCAATCCAGTAATCATGGCACTTACGCCTTTTTCTCCCCAGCTACGTCCATTTTTGAGCCTTTTTGCGAAGACATTCATCGTTCCCTCGGCACTTCCCATTGGACGCATTCCTTTGGTGTCAATACCTTGTTCTTTAAGCCACTTCCGGTAATCTTGCCTGTCACCGCAAGTCCCACTCATTAATTGTGTTAAGCAATTTATTGTAGTGGAGGTAAAAAGGATGCCTGCAATGTCTGATATAAATTGTTGATGAGGATTATCCAGTCTTTAAAGAGATTGAAGCAAAAGTAAATAAATAAAATGAAGAAAAGTTAGATAATACATAGTTACATATCCCAAAAGGAGCGAATTACCTTTTATAGTAACTTTGGTATGTCAACACAAAATTGAACAATTTTTTTAAGGTACATGTTCAAATTTGATTATTTCATGCAACTACTATGA
>NZ_JBYLHW010000050.1:0-21063 GCF_057747715.1 Bacillus sp. JST-5
GTTAAAAATAATCTTACTCATAATAATTCTCCCGTTTCTCATTCATAAATTTTAGTATAACTGGGTTTTAAGTTATTTAAAATGGAAAAACCCCGAATAGGTCCACTTTTTTTAAAGTGTCTACTATTCGGGGTTCAGTTCAAATATGTCAGCCCCTTTTTTTAGAATGCGGTTAAGAACAAATATAGAGAAAAATATCTACAATGATTAGGAAGAAGATGGTTGTTCACCAAATTTCCTAAACATTTGTTCATCTTCTATCAGACCACAAGCTCCACATTGAACTTTATAATTTGGTCCACGATAAGGAATGTGAAATGGATCAAGGTTATTGTTATCGAATGTTTGAACGATTTCACCGGTCTCTGGGTCTAACTTAACTGCTTCCGGTACTTGTTGAATAATATTAAATCGAGTTCGATTCGTTTTGCAATTAGGACAACGATAAGGTGTTGGTGACATTTTTTACTCCTTTCTAATTATTCAATTGCATTTGTTTTCTATGCTATAGTAATATTAGAAAATCTTTGTTTTCTTTTATTATTTACTGATTCATCGTTAATATGTAAGGAAATGGTGGAGAGGCAATGCGAGAAGAATTTTTAATGCAGGAGTATTTAAAACTATGGTCAGAGAGAACGACAGAGCATGATTCATTGGAACATTTAATAAAGGTTGAATTATTAGATGAAATGACGCATCCTCGCTTAAGAAAATCTAAACATGAAAAGTTTTATTTGGCGATCAAACGTATATTAGACTCTTCTTTGGATGAAAAAGTTAAACTAGAATTAATACATTATTATACTAAGATAATGGATAAATTATAAAAAATGGACATTAGTCTAAATTTTCATCTGATTGGATTTCGATTTCTGTATATTGCCAGTCTTTAACTTTTATGAATCGTATTTCTAACATATCATTTTTTATAACTGCCTTTGCTCCTTTTTTATGTACAGGAGAAGGCAAATGAATTTTATGTGAAAGTTCAGGATTTCTTTTACTTTTAATCATACATTGAAATGAAGTATGATAAACTTTTATAGATCGCCAATTTTGCAGCTTATTCATAGGAATCTTTATATAGACATAATCATGCGTTTCAAACACTTCTTCATTCAACTCGTTATTATCATTAGTACGAGTAAATATTTCTCGATTCGGTAAAAATTGTTCAATTTGTGGAATCAAATTCCCCATTATTTCATTCATAAAGTTTTGAAAATCTTGTGGGTTCATTTTTGCCAATTGTTCCAAATATTCTTTTTGAAATGGAAATTGATTATTCCAAGGAAACATCATGATCATCCTTTCCCATCACTCATTATTACGATATGCTACGGTTGGTAAATTGGTTCAAACGTCTACATATTGAAGATTGAGTTTGGATGAAACAATTAAGCAGGTGAGAAATTTGAAAAGAAAAGTAGCTCTAATTACTGGTGCAGCAAAAGGTATTGGAAAACAAACCGCCATTAGCTTAGCTAAAAAAGGGATACATATTGTGATTAATTACAGAAAAAATGAAAAATCGGCTTATGAGTTATCCAAATATTTAGAAGATCATTTTTCCATTCAAACAATGGTCATTCAAGGGGATGTATCCAATTCCTCCGATTGCGAATCAATGATCAAAAAAATTATGTCTGTTTTTGGTGGAGTCGATATACTTGTACATAACGCAGGACCATACATACATGAAAGGAAAAAAATGTCGGACTATTCATTGGATGAGTGGAATTACTTAATACATGGAAATTTAACTAGTGTATTTTATTTGTCAAAACTCGTGATTCCTTATATGCGTGAAAATCAGTGGGGAAGAATTATCACATTAGGATTTGATCGGGCGGAAACGGCACCTGCGTGGAAATATCGTTCTGCGTTTTCTGCTGCGAAAACGGGGTTAGTATCGCTAACGAAAACCATTGCTTTAGAAGAAGCCAATCATGGTATAACATGTAATATGGTCTGTCCGGGAGATATCACAACTGATTGGAAAGAAAAATCACAAAAAGAAGCATGGGAAATAGTAGATAAAGAAACACCGGTTGGACGACCTGGAACGGGTGAAGATATTGCAAGAGTGATTGCTTTTTTATGTGAAGACGAATCGAGTTTTATTACCGGTTCGGTGATAAATATCACAGGCGGAAAAGATGTGTTAGGAAAAATTAAAGAGTAAAAAAAAGAAATGGCTCCCGTCATGATATAGGAGTCATTTCATTTTTATATTTTTTTCTTTGTATATACAATAAGCGTGACATTAGCCCAAGTGCTCCTGCTGTTAAGCCTGCAATTAGTCCGATCCAATATCCGAATGCCCCTAAACTAGTATAATTGGCAAACCAATAGCCTAATGGTAGACCAATTATCCAATATGAAAGTAATGTCATAAAGAATGTTACATTTACATCTTTATATCCTCTTAATGCTCCTTGAGCAGATGCTTGAATGGCATCCGAAACTTGGAAGAAAAGTGCATATAATAGAAAGATTGAGGTTAATTTGATTACATTAGGGTCACTCGAATAGAGAGATGCTATTGGTATTCGGAAATTGTAAAGAATGGTTGCACTTACAACTGCCATACCTAAAGAAATACATATTCCCAGCCAACTATAAATTTTCGCATCCCGTAATCGTTTGGCACCTACTTCAAATCCCACTAAAATTGTAAGAGCCATCGATGTACTTAACGGAAACATATATAATAATGATGTAAAGTTAATCGCTGCTTGATGGGATGCAATAGTATTCGTATCAAAGGAGCTCATTAATAATGTTACTGCAGCGAAAATACTTGTTTCAAAAAAGATAGAAAAACCAATTGGCAGCCCAATGAGAATGATTTCTTTCCATTTAGCAAAAGAAATAGGAATGAATTGACTGAATATTTGATATTGAATAAACGGTTGTTTCTTCATAACAATATAGATAGCTATGAAAAATGTTATCCAATAAGTGATGGTTGTAGCATATCCAGCACCAACACCACCAAGTTTTGGAAACCCGAACTTTCCGTAGATCAATAAGTAATTAAACAATATATTGATTGGTAAGGCGATTAATGTAATCATCATTGATGTTCTCGTGTGACCTAAGGCATCAATAAAACTTCGTAAAACATTATAGGCGAATAAGGGGAAGATCCCAAACGAAAGAGCCACTAGATAGCCATGAGCAATGTCTCTTACATGCGAATCGAGACTAAGTGATTGCAAAACAGGTTGAAGAAAAATGGCTCCTAAAAGAATGACTGCAATTGAAATCGTTACGGAAATATATAATGATTGCATGACAGAATGTCTGACATTATTTTCTTTATTCGCACCAACAAGTTGGGCGACAATTGGTGTTACTGATAACAGAATACCGTTTAGCCCAGAAAAAATAGGCATCCAGAGTGAAGAACCTATCGCAACCCCAGCTAAATCGCTAGGTCCTACTCTTCCAGACATAACGGTATCCGCCATATTCATGGAAAACATACCTACTTGGGTGATAAAGATCGGAAAAAATATGATAAAAAATTGAATGAACTTTTCTCTTGTTGAATATGTAGCTTTCACAATATTTCCCCCTTTTAATGGAAACCCCTCGAAAAATTATATCACAATGAAATCAGTGATAGGGAAGGAAAAAAACTTGGACAACTTTTCCTCATAGAGAAAATGATTATGAATATATTGGTAAAAAGAAAAAGGAAAGGGGAAAAGTTATGGCTTACCAAGGTTCAAAAGGATGGTATGTTCAAGAATTAAAAAAAATGGGGGTCCTCCGTCATCCGATAGGTAAAAAGAAACTAGAACAATATAAAACATATGAGTTAAGAAATTTATATTTAACATATTTAAAAAAGCAAACATCTTAATGAGAAAACGGCACCTTTTTCGGATGCCGTTTTCTTATATCACTTAAGCTTCCAATGCTTGGTTTTCGTGTTGTTCGTACACCTTTTTTAGATGGTACATTGTATAAAGATCTTTTGGTATTTCATATAAGTCAAATTTTTTGTTGGTATTTTGATTAATAAATTCATAAATGTTTTTGCGAGTTTTATTGGCTAAAAGGGCATATGGAAGTTTTTGAGCGGCTTTTTTGGAGCGGATATTTTCGACACGGATGCGCATATAGATGGTTTCTATATTTTTTTCAAAAAACAATTCCTGAAAAAAAGCTTCTTTTGCTAGTTGGTTATAACCTTTTCCATGATAAGGTTTACCTATCCAAGTTCCAAGAAAACCGGCATTGTTTTCAATATCAAATAAATTGATAGTACCAATCGGGTTTCCCCATTCATCAATGATGGTCCGAGAAATGATTTCCCCTCGTTCTTCTGCTTCAATCGTTTGCTTTGTTAAAAATAAATATTCCTCATGTGAATAAGCCTTCTGACGCACAAAAGGGAAGACATCCGGGTGCGTCATTAAGGTATATAAAGCATGAGTTTCGTGCAATTCACGTTTTTTAATCATGCATATCCCTCCGAATGAGGGTAGTCCTTCACTATGTGGTAAGTCCCACCCTCGAAATTTTTTATAAACGTTCTTAAAAAATTTCGGGGTGGGAATCGAACCCACTAGAACCGGAATACCTCCGGTGGCGCACCATTTGCCTTCCCAATCAATGTTAGATTGTTAGTTTTTTATTGTACTTCCGTATTATAAAGAAAAATCTAATAAAAGAAAATAGTTATTTTGTAAATTTTATGTGAAAGTTTTCTGCTAAATTCTACAAATTTAAATAAAAATGTCGAATAGCCATGAATAATTAGTTTGGATGATATAAAATTTTCTACCTAGAATAAATGCAGCTGTATTTAATTATTTACCGGTTATATATAGTTTAATAATCGCTAAATATTCTCGAATATACATAGGTACTATAACAACATTTGGTGTTTTTGCAGAAAGGGGAAAACATTTGATCCCAATCATTTCACACATTTTAGTAGCACGGTAAACATGAAAATCATTACTAACGATTACCGCTTTTTCGATATGAAAAAGATTTTTGGAATTTATTAAATTCTCATAAGTGGAAGTAGATTGATTTTCGACGAGCATACGCGATAAATCAATTCCCTCTTTAATGAAAAATCTTTTTAAGGCTTCAGCTTCTGTAATGTCTTCATCCGGACCTTTACCACCTGTTACGATTACTTATGTTGAATTATTCGCTTTTAAATATTGTAAAGCTTCTTCTGTCCGATAATTTATACTTTATGACATTTCTTCACCATTAACTTTTGCCCCTAATACGATTAAATAAGGAATATTAGCAGATGGTGTTTGCTTTGCTGTTTTTTGAATGTTCCTATGTAAAAAGGATACTATTGCAATCATTAGTAAAATGATCAAACCTAATATCAACCTTTTTTTCATGTTTTCTCTTTCTTTCTGCATGAAAAAAAAATAGATTCATATCATTTAATAGATAACGTTTTTAAGGGTGTTTAACGATGACGATAAAAAAATATTATCTTAAATTAAGTCAAATTAGTTTAAAGTACAGTCTTATATTATCGATCATATCATTAATTGGGACGCTTGTAATTTTAAAAATGGACAAGCCATTTTTATTACTTATCATACCTTTTGTATGGATGAGTTTCCTTTATTTTTTTGTTCATATCTTTTATTGGGTGAAATCTATGAAAAGTTTGATAGAAGAAGATCATCCATCAACTCAATCACTATTGTTAAATAAGCTAGATGATAAATTTTTTTGTTTCACCCCTGGTGGAAAAAATTTTTTAACTATCGAAACTAAAATTAGAGATCTTGAAAGGATGCAATTTCATATCAATTATGTTCAATATTGGAAGGAAAATTGGTACGAAGTAAATTTAAGAAATTTAACGATTGATAACTTGGAAGGAAAACGTATCGGTAAAATGATGGTAACTCATAAAAAACGAATGAGTATCGAATGTCTTCTTCAATATTATGGAAACACGTATTTAGTAAAATGGAAAAAGAACAAATTTTTTATATACTCCAATGATTTTCGTACAAAGTTGGCATATTTAGAAAAAGGTTGGATGCCATTTAGTTGGAGCCGAAGATTTTTACCAAACACTCCAATCTTAACTTTTCACGAACAAGTTACCCCAATGGAAAAAGAGATATTTTTTATTGTGTATGTTTATTTTAGTCATATTCAAGAATATATGAAGATTAAATCGTTTACTTTTTAATTTTTTATGGCACTATTGACATTATCATTGAATTAACAGTAATGATGAAATATTCTTATGATAGAAATATTATTGTCTTTCGAGGAGATTCAAAATGAAAAAACTATGGATTGGATTGTTAGTAATTTTCCTTATATTGGTTGTTATCGATCAAATATTTTTGAAAGATCAAATATTAAATTTTGGAGACAAAAAATACGAGAAAATCGAAAATATTGAGCAGTTAGAAACTGGGATAGATATTGAAAACCTAGCCCATGATTTTGAATTGCAAACATTAGATGGTAAGAGGATACATTTAACGGATTTAAAAGGGAAAAAGGTGCTATTAAATTTTTGGGCAAGCTGGTGTGGACCTTGTGAAAAAGAAATGCCCCATATGCAAAAAGTGTATGAAAAAATGAAAGGTGAAAATGTTGAAATCGTAGCTGTAAATGTAACTAGTAGTGAAATCAATGAAAAAGTTGTCCATGATTTTGTAAAAAAACATGGTCTTACGTTTCCTATTCCAATGGATGTTAAAGGTGAAGTTTCATTTTTATACGAAGCTGTTTCCATTCCAACTTCATATTTTTTAGATACTGATGGCGTCATACGTCATAAAAAAGTAGGTCCTATGGATGAAAAATATATGATTGACCAATTTGAACGCCTTCCTTAATAATTTAACGAAAGTTTTTAAATTACAAATAAAAAGGAGATAAAAGATGAACATTCGATTTAAAAAAGTGCACGGTTCAAACAATGACTTTATCTTAATAGATGAAACGAAACATAACTTATCATTTAACGATAAAATAAGATCGAAATTGGCGCAGTTATTATGTAATCGTCAAACAGCGATAGGAGCGGACGGAATTTTATATGTGAGAACAGATGTAGAAAAAGATGGTCGTATGCAAATATTTAATGCAGATGGATCTGAAGCATCAATGTGCGGAAACGGATTAAGAGCAGCAGGAAGATATATTTGTGAACAAGTTGGGAAAGATGAGATCATTGTTGAAACAATGAAAGCGAATTTATATGTAAAAAAAGACGAAGAGATTTTTCCTAACATCCCTTCGTATCGGGTGGAAATATCACCTGTTTCATTTCAATTGAAGGATTTACCTGCTTTAGACGAACGAGAACAAATCATCAATGAAAAAATTGATTTATTATCAAACGAATTGTCTTTCACTTGTGTAGCCGTTCCAAATCCACATTTAATCACTATTGTTCAAAAAGAACAATTATTGTCTGATGAACAAACGCGTATAAGTGAATATGTGAACGGAAGAAACCCAATATTTCCAGACGGGGTAAATGTTAGCTTCGTTTATTTAATGGATCAAGAAGAAATATTTGTTCGGACATTCGAACGTGGTGTTGGGTATACGAATGCCTGTGGTACCGCGATGAGTGCTTCTAGTTTAGTTGTTGCATTGAATGGTTTTTACGATTTTGAAAAACGATTGAAAGTGTATAATCCTGGTGGATTCGTACATACGATTGTTCATCGAAACGAACATGGTTTTTCAATTGATTTAATAGGAAATGCTACATACGTTTTTGACGGAGAAGTTGATGTTCATTTAGAGAGCGAAACGATAAATCAATATCAAGAAATATATTCGTATGTGGATGAAATCAATCAATATTTAGAAATGGAGAAATATGCGAAATCAAAACTATCTTTTCTTTTTTAAAAAATTTATTACTTGTTGAATCGGCTGTTCATTATCCGTATTGAAAAATTCGGAAAATGGGCAGCCTTTTAGTTTAATTCTTTCCATAACTTTCTCCATTGAAAAACCATCCGGTTGAATGGGTTGGTTGAGTTCCTCCCAATGAATGGGTGCTGCTACACCAGCATTTTCATTTCCACGTACCGAATAAGGGGAAATAATCGTTTTCCCTTCGGCATGTTGAATGTAATCGATGTATAGACGATTACCTCTATTTTTTTTCAGTCGTTCGATGGTAAATGCATTTTCATTTTTTGAAATTAGATAGGAAGCAATAAAGTAGGTAAATAATCGAGAATCTTCCCATGTAATCGTACTATGAATGGGTAAAGGAATATAGATTTGCAACCCACGATTTCCAGAAACTTTGATAAAGTCTTTTATCCCGAGAGAAAGCAAAATTTCATGAATCATATTTGCCGCTTCTATCGCTTTTGCAAAATCTTTCCTTGTAGGTGGATCAAGATCTATGACTATTTCACTTGGGGTTTTCCGTTGGATTGTAGTAAAAGGAATATGAAATTCGATCGCAAGCTGGTTTCCAAGCCAAAGAAACGTTTCCAAACAATCACAAACAATATAACGGATACCATCTTCTTCAAAGGTTCGTACAAAGTCAGGCGCATATTCGGGACAATTTTTTTGGAAAAATGCTTCCCCATACATGCCGTGAGGGTAACGAATAACGGTCAATAGTCGATTGTGTAAAAACGGTTCCATATAAGGATAAATAAAACGTAAATAAGAAATATAATCCATTTTTGAAATTTTTTTATGTTGCCATAAAGGTTTGTCTGGGTGGGTAATGTCGATAGATTTTGGCAAATCGATCGTTGATTCTGTTAACTTTTCCCAAGTGCAATCGATTGGTTTTAAATCAAAGCGGAATTTAGAAAAAAATACTTCTCTTAATTGTCCTTCATATAATTCAAGATAATTCAATTCCACACATATACCTGGTGGAACATACAATATTTGATTATCTTCATGTTGATAATTATTTTTCACTACTTCAAGTAATGCTTTTCGCTCTTCATCATTAACCCCATGTTTAAAAAGTCCAATTGGAGTTATGTTATTATCTCGAAATACACCGACATGAAAATAACCATTTTTTCTATCATAGGCAGTAATAAAACATAAAGCCTTTTTCCAATTTTTAACCTTTATCCATTGGGACGAACGTTTTCCTTCGATCCATTTACCTTGCAAATGTTTTGAAACAATCCCTTCTCCGTCAAATTTCTCCACTTGTTTCCATAATTGAGAAAAATCTTTTTCATAAGGAACCATTTGCAATAGTGCAGGATGTGTGTAATCCACATTTATTGGAAGTTGGAGAGTTTTAAACATGGACAATAGTAGCGTTTTTCTTTCATAAAAAGGTTTATTTGTTACATTTTCATCAGATATTTTTAAAAGGTCGAAAACGAGGTATTTACACGGTTGTTGATGACTGAAATGGACAATTTTTTCCTTCGAACGTAAGCGTCCCCTTTTTTGAATGGCAGAAAAGTTAGCTTTAAAACTGTTTATAAGAATACATAACTCACCATCTAATATGCACGGTAGGAAAGGTCGAAACTTTTCAAAAAGATCTTGAATATATTTGTTCAACTCTGGAAATTGAGGCAACAGATTCTTTCCATTACGACTGATTAATTTAATTTTGTCACTGTCCTCCAAAAATAATATTGCACGAAAACCGTCAAATTTTGTTTCATATACCCAATCTTCACCTATAGGTGGGTCAACTTGCAATTGGGGTAACATCGGCTTCATGGTACAATTCACCTCTTTCCATTAGTGTAACCAAATAGATGAAAATGTGATTTCCAAATGTTCATAAGGATAAATTTTGGTTATTGAAGAAAAATGTTAATAAAAAAGCGGAGGAATTCAAAATGCATACGATGTGGAAAGGAAGCATTAGCTTTGGCCTTGTAAATATTCCGATTAAGCTTCATGCAGCAACTGAAGATAAAGATATAAAATTACGGACACTTCATCAAAAATGTCATACACCTATCAAATATGAAAAAGTTTGTCCTCATTGTGATACGGAAGTTGGAAATGATGAACTCGTAAAAGCATATGAATATGCGAAAGGGAAATTTGTCATTTTAGAAGAGGAAGATTTAAAAGAATTGAAGCAAGAAAATGAAGAAAAAGCTGTAGAGATTATCGATTTCGTTAACATAACCGATATCGATCCAATTTATTTTAATCGAAGTTACTATATGTCTCCGAATGAAGGAGGGATGAAGGCATATTCCCTTCTTAGAAAAGCGCTATCTCAATCAGGAAAAGTTGGGATTGCGAAAATGATGATTCGATCAAAAGAGCAGTTGGCAGTGATACGGGTATATGAAAACACGTTAGTGATGGAAACCATTCATTTTCCTGATGAAGTGAGAAATGTTTCTGATGTTCCGAACGTTCCGAATAATGAACCAATTACGGAAAAAGAATTACAAACAGCCATTATGTTGATTGATCAATTAACGACAACTTTTGATCCTAATAAATATAAAGATGAATACAGAGAATCACTATTGCAACTGATTGAGGCTAAGAAAACTGGAAAAGAAACGGTGACGGCAAAAGATAAAGAAGGACCGACAAATGTAATGGATTTAATGGAAGCACTTCAAGCATCCATCGACCAAACAAAACCAATAAAAAAAGAGGAAAAAACAAAAACAATCAAACGAAAAGCAGTAAAGAAAGTGACTTAATAGTTGGTCAAAAACTACTTTATAAAATAGTAGGATCATCATAAATTATTTTAATCCTTGGAAATGGAGAGTGGGTTAATAAAAAACTCGCTCTTTTTTCATTTTCTTCATGTTCAATGACATATGAATGGTTAAATTTTTTATCTCTTATTAAATATAAAGTAACTTTTCCGTCAGTTTTTTCATAGTGAACTTAATCCCACACGGTTGAATAGTATAATTATGCAAAAATGACGGGAAAGGAGAGATGGCACTTGTCATATCCATATCATATCTATCATCCCTTTCGTTATAATTGGACACCATTGAGACTGAAAAAACAAGCATATGCAAAAATTCAAGGCGGTCCACTGCGCCCACAAATTACAGGACATGTAATCTTTACAGAGCTAGAGAATGGGGTGGAAGTCTATGTAGAAGTGTACGGTTTACCACCATTTTCTGCAGGTAAAAATGGTCAACCAATAGGGCCTCACGGATTTCATGTACATGTAAATGGAAGCTGTGAAGCAGGAGATCCAAAAGATCCGTTCCAAGCTGCTGGAGGACATTGGAATCCAACCAATCAACCACATGGAAATCATGCAGGTGATTTTCCTGTTCTATTTTCTAATAATGGCTATGCTAGAATGCAATTTTTTACAAATAAATTTAAAGTAAAAGATATAATTGGTAAAGCCATAATCATTCATGAAAATCCTGATGATTATCGTTCACAACCTTCTGGAAATGCGGGAAAACGTTTAGCATGTGGAGTTATACGGGAAATTTCATAATTTTTAAGGGTAAGAAAAGTTTTATTCTTTATAAAGATTGTTCTTTTGAAAAAAATATGTTTAATATTGTATAGGAATGAATGTAATTAGAATGGAGTAGAAAAATGGCAATATTCACCGTAAAAAAATCACTCAATAATAATGTATTAATCGCCGAAGATTTGGAAGCTAATGAAGTTGTCCTTGTTGGAAAGGGAATCGGTTTTAATAGAAAAAAGGGAGAAAAACTTGATGAGAAGCTAGTAGAGAAAATTTTTATCCTTAAAGATAAGGAAAAACAAGAACAGTATAAAAAATTATTGCTTCAAATGGATCATGAAATTTTTGATGCCATCATTGATGCATTGGAATACATTAAGGAACATACCGATGCAACTATCAGTGAAGATATACATGTCGCCTTAACGGACCATTTAATGTTTTCAATTTACCGTACAATGAAAGGTCTATCTATACACAATCCTTTCTTAGTAGAAACAAAAAATTTATACCCTCATGAATTTGAAAGCGCTTCGAAGGTAGTTAAAATAGTGAATGAAGCTGTAAATATCCATTTACCAGAAGATGAAATTGGCTTTATAACATTACACATCCATAGTGCCATCAAAAATAAAAATATTAGAGAAATTAATCAACATTCTAAGCTTATTAAGCAACTTATTGATGTGATCGAGGAAGAATTTGATGCAAAGATTGATAAACAATCCATTGACTATATTCGTCTATTGAGGCATTTACGTTTTGCCATTGAAAGAGCCTATGATGGTGATGAATTAGGTGAGTCTCCGAAAATAAATTTAATATTGCAAAATGAATACCCTTTCTGTTATAATCTTTCATGGAAGTTGACTAAAATCATGCAAAATACATTGAAAAAACCAGTTGGTAACGCAGAAGTTGTTTATTTAACGATGCACTTGCAAAGAATCTATAGTAAACTAGTGAACAAAAATTAAATAATCTTTATACGTGTTACTGATTAAATTCAGGCATGAGTATAAGAAAATGATTGTCACATAGTAGGAAATACTACTATTGTGAATCATGTTCTATACTTATGCCTTTTTATTTTGTATTTAAAAGGAGTGAAATTATGTTTAAGAAAATGTTTGGTGTATTACAAAAAATTGGTAAAGCCCTTATGCTTCCAGTTGCTTTATTACCTGCCGCCGGTTTATTACTTGGTATCGGTAATGCCATTGGTCAAGAAAATATGATCGATGCCCTTCCATTTTTAAAAGCCGATTGGATTCAATTGGTAGGTAATGTAATGGAAGATGCGGGTGGAATTATCTTTTCAAACCTAGCATTGTTATTTGCTGCAGGGGTCGCGATAGGATTAGCTAAAGATGGAGTTGCAGCGTTAGCAGCCATTGTTGGATATTTAGTCATGAATCAAGTGATGGGTTCATGGTTTGGTTTGGTAGCCGATGATATAGGAGCTGAACCCGGTTTTGCTTCTGTTTTAGGTATTCCTACTCTTCAAACTGGTGTGTTTGGTGGTATTATCATTGGTATCATTGCTGCGTATTGCTACAACAAGTATCATGATATAAAGATGCCTTCTTATTTAGGATTCTTTGCTGGTAAACGCTTCGTACCTATTGTAACAGCAGCAGTTTCATTCATTATCGGATTAATTTTACTTGTTGTTTGGCCACCGGTTCAAAACGCATTAAATTCAGCTTCCACATGGTTAATCAATGAAGGAACTTATATTGCTGTATTTATGTTTGGTTTTGTCAAAAGATTGCTTATTCCTTTTGGCTTACACCATATTTATCACGCACCGTTTTGGTATGAATTTGGTTCATATACAACTCAAGCAGGGGAAATCGTTCGTGGAGATATGACCATCTTTTTTGCTCAGTTACGTGATGGTGTAGAGCTTACTGCTGGTCATTTTATGGCTGGAGAATTCCCTGTTATGTTATTTGGACTACCAGCAGCAGCATTAGCTATGTATCATACTGCAAAACCAGAAAAGAAAAAATTAGTAGCTGGTATTTTTGCAGGAGGAGCATTAACTTCCTTTTTGACAGGAATTACAGAACCAATTGAATTTACATTCCTGTTTTTATCACCTTTATTGTTCTTTATTCATGCTGTGTTAGATGGATTGGCTTTTGTCATTATGACGTGGTTAGACGTTCACATTGGTTATACTTTCTCTAGCGGTGCTATTGACTTTTTCCTATTTGGAATTTTACCTGGTAAAGAATCATGGTGGTTAGTCATTCCAGTCGGTCTTATTTTTGCAGTTCTTTACTACTTCATTTTCCGTTTCTTCATTGTGAAATTTGACTTAAAAACTCCTGGACGTGAAGATGAGATTACAACAAGTAGAGAAAGCAATCGTGAAAGTGATGGGGATGAACTTCCATATAATATTTTAGAAGCAATGGGTGGACAAGATAATATTGCTCATTTAGATGCATGTATCACTCGTTTACGTGTTCAGGTTAAAAATATTAACAGCGTAAATAAAGATGAATTAAAAAAATTAGGTGCAGCTGGAGTTCTTGAAGTTGGAAATAATATTCAAGCGATTTTTGGACCGAAATCAGAATCATTGAGAAGTCAAATGGAAGATATTATGAGCGGGAAGAAGCCGCGAAAAATAGAGAAAATTCAAGAAGAAGAGCCAAAAGAGTCTCTAGTAAATAATACGAATGAAGACAACATAATATCTCCAATAAAAGGAGAACTCGTCCCAATAACTGAAGTACCTGATCAAGTGTTTTCTAAAAAATTAATGGGTGATGGATTTGCTATCGTACCAGAAGATGGACTTGTTGTTGCTCCTTGTGATGGAAAAGTCTTGAATGTATTTCCTACGAAACATGCCATTGGGTTCTTAACAAGAGGAGGACGAGAGATATTAATACATTTTGGTATCGATACAGTTAATCTTAAAGGTGAAGGATTTGAAGTATTAGTAAATGATGGTGAGGAAGTTAAAGCTGGACAACCTTTACTTCAAGCAGATATTGATTATATTAAAGAACGCGTACCATCAATCATCACACCAGTTGTTTTTACTAATTTAAAAGAAAATGAAAGCATTCACCTTGAAAAAACAGGTCATGTCCAAATACAAGAGGAGAACATTATTTCTATCAAGTAAAAGAATAGAATAATTTAAATTAAATGAGGTGTGGTACAAATGGTTGAAAAAATATATAAAGTCATCGATGAAAGTGGAATTCACGCAAGACCTGCAACATTACTAGTACAAGAGGCGAATAAATTTCAATCGAAAATTGAACTAGAGTACAATGGAAAAACAGTGAATGTAAAATCTATCATGGGTGTAATGGCACTTGGCCTTACAAAAAATGCAGAATTTAAAATGATTTTTGATGGAAATGATGAAAACGATGCTTTACAAGCATTTGATACTCTTTTCCAAAAAGAAGGTTTAGCTGGATAATACAATGGTAATGATGTACGTATTTAACCCTTGGTTTAAGAATTACCAAGGGTTTTTTGTTTATAAAAATGGCTGAAAAACATAAAGTAAATGGTAACAAATGGACATATTATAATTATGATAAAAAGCTTTTCTACATTTGAAAAGAAAAGATACAGTAACGCTTTCAAATATTTGTCTAATGAATTTGATAAAAATAAATGAAAGGATAAGAATGTATATATAAAATTTTTGTTATATAGATGAGTAGGACTATTATTTATATAAAGGTAGGAGTTAATGATGGAAGGAGCTATTTTTCTCGATCGTGATGGTGTGATTAATGAAGTATTAACAGAACGAGTGAAATATGTTAATAAACCGAAAGACCTTTATCTATTAGATGGTGTCGCTGATGCTATTAAGATTTTTAACAAAGAAGGGTTCAAGGTATTTGTCGTAACGAATCAAGGGGGAATCGGTCTTGGTTACATGAAAGAGCAAATGCTCCATCGAATCCATCAACATTTACTTGGTATGTTACGACAGCATGGAGCATACATTGACGATATTGCCTACTGTCCACATCGACCAAAAGGTGGTTGTTCTTGTCGTAAACCAAAAACGGGTATGCTCGAATATATGGCCGATAAACATCAAATTCATTTACATAAAAGTATAATGATCGGTGACCGCGACGTAGATATTGAAGCTGGAAAAAAAGCTGGAATGAAAACTGTTCTTATTGGAAAAGGTGACTCTATTATGGCTGATGCTCACTTTAAAACATTAAAAGATTCTGTTGATTGGGTAATTAAGGAAATGAAGAAAAATAGGTAATGCTATACACATAAATTCAAGGGAAAACGAACGAATGAGTAGATTTAGACATCAATCAAGTTTTGATGATGCAAAATATGGATATATTTGACGGAAATAGATCAATGCAATGTATCAAAAATATCTTAAATTGTAATTGTATAACGAAAAAATGTGGAAACCTACAATGGTTTCCATTTTAATTTTCATCTCCTATATTATTCAAGAAATTGAAATAGGTAAATAGAATGAAGATATTGAATGGAATGGTACAAAAATAGCTTAACCAAACAAAATTTAAAATACCTCTTTCTTTCATTTTGTCGATCATAGGCGACAAATAAAGATTTCATTCTTTTTCAGTTCCCTACCAAGAAACACAGTAAATTCCCTGGAGATTTTTTACTAAATCTTATAGAACTCATGACATGGACATAACTAACTAATTCAATCGTACATAAGAAAAAATAATCATTTTTTATAAAGATATTTGATTGTATTTGTTGAAATATGAAAAATTCTATCTTATTTCCTATTGTTTTTAGATGATATTTACTAATACTGTCGGTTTATAAAAATGTAAAAATATTACTTAATATTCATTTTCAGAATATTTGGTATTTTATCGACAATTATTGACAAACAAATACCTTATAGACAAGTTATGGTAATTATAGGCATACAAATGCCAAGTTTTTAAGAAAGGAGGATCGTTTTCATTTGTCATCAATCAATTTTTAAGGAGGGGTTTTATTGAGTAGAAAGAGAAAAAGAGAAACAATGCGGTGGTTATCATTAACACTATCGTTTTTGTTAATTCTCACCATGTTCTCACCATTCGTATCAAACGCTTCCGCTAAGTCAGTAAACATTTCAGCAAATGAACAAGCAAAAATAAGTCCGAAAGCAAAAATTAACAAATCACTTCTTCAACAATTTAAAAATGATGAATATGTTAGTTTCTTAGTAAAGTTTAAAGAACAAGTTGATACAGAAAAATTAGCTAAGGAACTTGATCAAAAAGCTTCAAAAGCTAATTTATCAGCTGCTAAAAAGAAGCAGTTAAAAAGACATACACTTGTTTCAGAATTGCGTTCAACTGCAAAAGAAACACAGCATGAAGTACTTAATTACTTGGAAAAAGCTAAAAAAGACGGTTTAGCTAAAGAAACTCAGTCATTCTTTATTGTTAATGCAGTAGCTGTTACTGGTACAAAAGAAGTTATGGAAAAGCTTGCTTCTTTCCCTGAAGTAGAAAAGATACTCCCAAATGAAACTAGACAATTGTATACTGGAACAAAAACTAAAGCTGATACAAACGATTCAAAAGTACAATCCATCGAATGGAACGTCGAGCGTGTTGGTGCTCCAGCTGTATGGGACATGGGAATTGACGGTACTGGAATCGTTGTAGCTTCCATTGATACTGGTGTTCAATGGGATCATCCAGCTTTAAAACAAAAATATCGTGGATATATTTCCGAAAATGAAGTAAATCATGAATATAGCTGGTTTGATGCAGTAAGCGGGCAATCAGCACCGTATGACGATCATGGACATGGAACACACGTTACAGGAACTATGGTTGGTTCTGAACCAGATGGATCAAATCAAATTGGAGTCGCTCCAGGAGCAAAATGGATTGCCGTTAAAGCCTTTACTGCTTCTGGTGGAACAGATTGGGATTTATTAGAAGCTGGTGAATGGATTTTAGCTCCAACAGATAGAAACGGTAATCCAAACCCTGAAATGGCGCCGGATGTTGTTAATAACTCTTGGGGTGGAGGACCTGGTTTAGATGAATGGTACAGACCAATGGTTCAAGCTTGGAGAGCAGCAGAAATATTCCCAGAATTTTCTGCAGGAAACACTGATTTATTTAACCCAGGTGGACCGGGTTCAGTAGCTAACCCAGCGAACTATCCAGAATCTGTTGCAACAGGTGCTACAGATATCAATGATCGCTTAGCAAGTTTCTCGTTACAAGGTCCGTCACCATATGGAGAAATAAAACCTGAACTATCTGCACCTGGTGTAAACATTCGTTCTTCAGTTCCAGGAAGTACCTATGAAGGTGGATGGAACGGAACTTCCATGGCAGGGCCGCATGTATCTGCAGCAGTAGCTTTATTAAAACAAGCTAATAGTAATTTAACAGTCGACCAAATGGAAGAGATTTTATTATCAACTGCTGTACCTTTGACAGATGCTACGTTCCCTGAATCTCCAAATAACGGATATGGACATGGACTACTGAACGTTTTTGACGCAGTATCATCCGTTATTTCAGGACTTGGAAAAGTAAAAGGTCAAGTTACTAAAGAGGGAGACGACAGTGAAGCACCAGTTCTAGAACATTCCGCACCTAGCATAGTATTTGAAGGAATGGACTTAAACTTAGTAGCTTCAGCTGTCGACAATATTAGTGTAACAAATGTTCAGCTTGAATATCAAAAGAATAATGGACAATGGGAAACTGTAGAAGCCACTCGTGTAAGCGGTGATTACAAAGATGGAGTATATGAAGCAGTGATCCCTGGAAGTGATATTCAAGTAGGTACTCTTGTTTATAGATGGAAAGCAGTTGACTTTGCAGGTAATGAAACAGTTTCTGGTCCATACGAAGTAGACGTAAGACCAGGAATAACAGTAGGATATGAAAATGATTTTGAAAGTAATGTAGATGGTTGGACATCTTTCGGACAAAATGATGTATGGCAATGGGGAGTTCCAACAAGTGGACCAAACGAAGCTTTTTCAGGTGAAAAAGTATTTGCAACTAACCTTGAAGGAAACTATCCAAACAGTGCTAATATGTCATTAATGATGCCTCCAATTGATGTTCCAGAAGAAGGAAATACTTATTTACAATTTAAACAATGGTATGAATTAGAAAGAAACTGGGATTATGCACATGTATTTGTATCTTACGACCGTGAAAACTGGACGCAATTACTTAGAATTACTGACAATTCAAACGGTTGGATAGATGGACAGGTAGACTTGAGTGCATATGCCGGTGAAAGAATTTATATAGCCTTTAATCTAACAACTGATGGAAGTGTTCAACGTCAAGGATGGTATATTGATGATGTAAAATTATCTGATACTCCTATTGAATCACCATCTAAACATATAGGGTTAATGAAAGACCTAGGTGTTCAAACGAATAGTTCTATTGCCTTAAAAGGTGAAAAAGTAGATCCAAATAAGATTAAACCATTTATTCCGAAAAAGAAAAAAGGAAATGAAGAAACATCCAATGATTATTATCCAGCATTATTACCATTACAAGCAAAAGTAACAGTGGTTGAAACAGGTCGTTCTGTCAATACAAGTCCTCAAGATGGTTCTTATGAAATGACACATGCTTCAGGGACGTATACTTTATTAGCTGAAGCATACGGTTATCGTTCCGAATCAGTAACGGTTGACATTCCACAAGATGGAGAAGTCACTGCTAACTTTACGTTAGAAGAGTTACCGAAAGGAACCATTTCTGGAAAGATCACTAATGAAGTGACTGGTGATCCTATTGAAGGCGCAACCATTTATTTAATAGAAGATGCAAATGTAGCTCCTGTGACAACCAATAGCGAAGGTGAATATTCTTTAACAGCCTACGAAGGTAGCTATACATTAAAAGTTGTTGCTCCATATTATTATAGTAAAGAAATTTCCGTCAATGTAGAGGGCGAGCAAGAAATCAATGTAACATTAAAACCATTTATTGGATATGAAGGCGAAATTGGTTATGATGATGGTACCGCTGAAAATGCTAGAGCATTTTACGATCCAGGTAACGGTTGGGCTGTAAAAATGTCTTTAGCTGAAGGCAATGAAAAAGCTTTAGTAACAGGCGGATTGTTCCGATTCTGGGATACTACATGGCCATCACCTGGTGGAACTGATTTCCAAGTAGCCGTCTATGATGCAACAGGTCCAGATGGTGCTCCAGGAAATAAAATAGCCGGTCCATTTGACGCGACAGCTGTTAGAGACGGATCTTGGACACATGTTGACTTAAGCGAACATGGAATCGTAGTAGATAAAGACTTTTATCTTGTTTACATCCAAACGTCACCTTATCCAAACTCTCCAGGACTTGCTACCGATGAAGATGGTCCAAATGCAGGTCGTAGTTGGCAATTAGTTGGAGGTGCATGGTCACCAACTCCAGATTCTGAGGGCAACTATATGATTCGAGCTATCGTTAATTATGAAGTAACTGCTCCTGTCATAACTTCGCCAACAGATGGTTCATATACTAATGAATCAGTGGTAGTTGTCGAAGGAGAAACTGCACCAACAACTACAGTACACCTATTTAATAATGGTGAAGAAGTACAAACAACAGAAGTTGGAAATGATGGTAAATTTAGCGTTGAGTTGAATTTAAATGAAGGAGAAAATGTGCTAACTGCTAAAGCATCCACTGAGCAAGGAATGACAGAAGAAAGTGCTCCTGTTAAAGTCATTTTGGATCAAACAAAACCGACTTTAACGATTACAAATCCAAAAGATGGTGAGAAGACAAATCGTGAAACAGTTACTGTTGAAGGAACTGTTGAAGATGTTAACTTAGACACTGTAAAAGTTAATGGTGTCAAAGCAAAAGTAGAAAATGGCAAATATTCTGCTAGAATTATGTTAGATGATGGAATGAACGAAATTAAAGTTGTTGCCAATGACAAAGCAGGAAATCGTACAACTAAGAAGATTTCCATTGATGTCAAGTATACTGCACCTGTCATTGAAAACTTAAAACCGGATACAGATCAAGAATTGAAAACAGGAGAAACTGTAAAAATTGAGTTTACAAGTGAGCCTGGCTTAAAAGCATCCTTCGTCATTCATATGCCATTAACGAACTTAAAGGTATCAAATGCAACTGAACTACCAATGATGGAACTATCTCCTGGATACTATGTTGGTTACTATACAGCAACTAAAGGAATGAAAGCAGCAGGTGCTCAAGTAGAAGTTAAAGCTGTTGATTCATATGGCAATGAATCACGACAACTTGCAGAAGGTAAGTTATACATTAACGAAAAACTAAAAAATAATAAAAAGAAATAAGTTCTTTTGTAAGGCCTTGATCCATGTGATCAAGGTCTTTTTAATTTAGGCGTGCCCAGCTAAGCTGTTATCTGCTAGTTGGTGCAAGTCCAACCCGAGTAAGTGCCAAGACGCTCGGTAGCTGACAGGCAACTGGTGGAGAAATCCTAAGGTTGAAGCCCTGTGACAAAGTAACTCTCTTGGAGAGTGCGAGCAAATCAGCAGACCGTAACATAAAGTGAATCCTGCCGCCTCGTCAAAAGAGACCTCCTATGGAGGACAAAGGGAAGTCGAGCCTGGTTAGATTGGGCGAAGACCACGGAAG
>NZ_JBYLHW010000051.1:0-20880 GCF_057747715.1 Bacillus sp. JST-5
TAGAAAATGATGAGCAAAAAAAGACAAACCCCAACTCAAATGAAGCATTTGAGTTGGGGTTTGTCGACAGTCTGAAAACTCGTCAAAAGACGAGTTTTCATTTATGCATATAAAGGATATTTATCGGTTAATGCTTTGACACGTTTGCGTGCTTCGGTTAAGGCAGCTTCATCTTCATGGTTTTTCAATGTATAGGCAATAATGCTAGCAACCTCTTTCATTGCCTCTTGATCAAAACCACGAGAAGTAACAGCAGCTGTTCCGATACGAATTCCACTTGTAATAAACGGACTTTCTGGATCAAATGGAATCGTATTTTTATTTACAGTAATTCCTACTTCATCTAAAACTTTTTCAGCCACTTTCCCTGTTAATTGTAATGAGCGTAAATCGACTAATAATAAATGGTTATCTGTTCCACCAGATACGATGGTTAATCCTTCTTCTTTAAGACTGTCTGCTAAAACTTTTGCATTAAGTACAACATTTTCAATATATTGTTTAAAGCTATCTTGTAAAGCTTCTCCTAACGCAACTGCTTTTGCTGCGATTACATGCATGAGCGGACCGCCTTGAATACCAGGGAAGACTGATTTATCAATTTTTTTCGCAAATTCTTCTTTACATAAAATCATACCACCGCGTGGCCCACGAAGTGTTTTATGTGTTGTTGTTGTAACAAAATGTGCATGTGGAACTGGATTTGGATGTAGTCCTGCTGCTACAAGACCAGCAATATGAGCCATGTCCACCATTAAATATGCTCCAACTTCATCAGCTATTTCGCGGAAACGTTTAAAATCAATGACACGCGGATAGGCGCTTGCACCAGCTACAATCAGTTTTGGTTTATGAGTACGTGCTTTTTCTAATACATCGTCATAGTTAATTGTATGAGTTTTTTCATCCACCCCATACTCGACAAAATTGTATTGAATTCCGCTAAAGTTTACTGGGCTTCCATGCGTTAAATGTCCACCGTGTGATAAATTCATTCCCAATACTGTATCGCCAGGTTCAAGAACGGTAAAATAGACAGCCATATTGGCTTGTGCACCGGAATGAGGTTGTACGTTAACATGTTCTGCCCCGAATAATTGCTTGGCTCTTTCTCGAGCTAAATTTTCAACAACATCAACATGTTCACATCCGCCATAGTAACGGCGACCTGGATAACCTTCAGCATATTTATTCGTTAACACGGAACCTTGAGCTTCCATGACAGCTTGACTAACAAAGTTTTCAGAAGCAATCAGTTCAATGTTTGCTTGTTGTCTTTTTAGCTCTGCCTGCATGGCTTCAAAAACTGCTTGATCTTGCTTTTGGATGTGACTCATACTGGATCCCCCTTATTGAAGATGATAGCGCTCTCAAAATTTCAAAGGTATGTTTACCTCTTTCATTCTATCAGTTTCTCAGATGTTTATAAAGGTTATAATTTAGTTGCATTTTTCCATGTCGTTTCTTTTTGTATAGATCGCTCGTTCTCCACCAATTAATTTAGGACGAGTTTTGGCAAGTGTTATAGGGGCATGACCAATACGCTTTCGACTCACACGAACAGGGACAGCCACATGTTTCAAATGCATGCCGATGAGCGTACTGCCAATGTCGATTCCTCCGTCTGCTCGTATAAATTCTACAACAACTGGATCGTCAAACTGTTCAAAAGCATAAGTTGCCATTGCTCCTCCAGCTTTTCGATGTGGGATGACGGATACTTCTTCTAAATCTTTGAATTGTAATAATTTGCGTTCCACTACAAGAGCACGGTTTAAATGTTCACAACATTGAAAGGCTAAATATACCCCGTGTTGATCCGCATAGTTCTTAAATGCATGATACAAAGCTTGTGCAATTTCGAATGAACCGGATGTTCCAATTCTTTCCCCGGCAATTTCCGAAGTCGAACACCCGACTACGAAAATATCCCCTTTTTTTAATTGAGCCTGTTGTTGATACTCGTCCAACGTTTCCGCGATTTCCACTTTTATTTGTTGTACGATTGACATCGAGTGTTCACCTCGAAGATTACGAGTTATAGATTTTCCTCTTCGTATTTTGAAATTTTCCCAATTCGTTGATCGTGTCTTCCGCCTTCGTATTCCGTTGTTAACCATACTTTTACGATTTCGCGAGCCAACCCAGGACCAATGACGCGCTCACCCATCGCTAATACATTGCTATTGTTATGTTCTCTTGTTGCTCTTGCGCTAAAAACATCATGAACAAGTGCACAACGAATGCCTTTTACCTTGTTTGCCGCAATACTCATTCCAATTCCTGTTCCGCATATTAAAATCCCGCGATCAAATTCGCCTTTTGCAACTTTTTCTGCTACTGGTAATGCATAATCTGGATAATCTACAGAAGTTTCACATTCACAACCAAAATCTTCGAACTCTATATTTAATTCTTTTAATAATGATTTAATTTCCTCACGAATTCGAATACCACCATGATCGGATGCAATTGCTACTTTCATCCGTTTTCATCCTCCTTTAATGTTTGTCAAACTTATTTTGACACACTTCGATGGAATTATAAAGATAATAGAATCGTTATTTTCCGCTTATTACTTTGATTTATTTATTTTTTATACATAAATTAAGACTACATCGCCTAGCGACATAGTCTCGATTTTTCACTGTTACATTTTAAAACGTTCAATCGTTCCTTTTAATTTTTCTGCTTGTTCTCGCAGCTCTTGAGCGAGTTTTTCCACATTTTCAATGACAACGGTTTGCTCTTCTGTTGCAGATGCTACCTCTTCAGCACCAGCAGAAGTTTCTTCCGCAATGGCTGCCACTTCTTGAGATTGGATAGAAGTATTTTTTATTCCTTCCATTTGTTGATCGACTAGTAAAGAAATTTGTTTCACGGATTCTGCCACTTGATGAATCGTATTCGTCATTTCCTCAATGACTACATTTGTTTGCGTTCCTTTTTTTACTTCATGATTCGCGGAATCTACTTGTGTATGAATTTGAACAACAACATTTTGGACTTCTTCTTGAATCGTTTTGATTAGCTCTGTAATTCCGCTAACAGCTTTGGCACTTTCATCCGCTAAAATACGAACTTCTTCGGCAACCACAGCAAATCCTTTCCCATGCTCTCCCGCACGAGCTGCCTCAATGGAAGCATTAAGTGCTAAAAGGTTGGTTTGGTTAGCAATTTCCCCTACGACTTTAATGATATCTTCAATTTGTTTTGCATTCTCTTCAAGTCGTTGAACAACTTGTAAAGATTTTTCATTATCATTGGCAATCCGTTCAATACCGGAAATTAATGAATGAATAACCTCTTTACTTGTTTGAAGTTCATTAACCATATGTTTTGATAGATCTTCGGAGTTTTTTGCATTTGTCTGCACTTTTTGTGCGATTTCCATCACATCTTCCACCGATTCAGCTGTAGATTGAATAGATACAGCTGAATTCTCAGCTCCTGATGAAATTTCAAAGATCGTTCGAGCAATATTATCTGCTTGTTCTGCCGCACGTGTTGACTCATTCGAAATCGTCAACACTTTTTCATTGGTTGCTTTAAAGTTCTCTTCAATATTTTGAACCATTTCTCTTAAACTTTTTAACATGTGATTAAATGCAATCCCAAGTGAACGAATTTCATCATCGGATTTTGGAATTTCGGCATCTTCTTTAATATCTCCGCTAGCTGCTTTTAAAGCTGCCAACTCAATTTTTTTCAACGGTTTCGTGATGAATCCAGCAGCGAAAAATGCCAATATCCCTGACCAAATAATCCCTAGGGATAATGTAGCAATTGTAAACAATGCTTCACTCATATATTTTTCTAAGTACGGATAAATGAAATAAAGAAAGAATGCACTTGTCGAGTATGTAATCAAAGCTAGTGAGGTAGTAAAGAATACTAATTTTTTTCGTAGTCCGAATTTGTATCTTCTTTTTTCCATTTGTTCTGACATGAATGTCCCCCCAAAACTCCATCATTGATTTGCTATTTTATTTTGGATTTCATTGATTAACTCGCTTAGTTCTTGAAACGTTTCTCGGTATATTTCCACCGACCCGCCGAACGGATCTATCACATCACCGCTTTTACCAGCAAATTCTTTAATAGTAAAAACTTTTTCTTTTGCTTCAGGGTACTCGTTCAAAATCCAATTTTTATGGTCTTTTGTCATAGTTAAAATGTAATCAGCCCAATCTATGTCCATTTTCCCAAGTTGTTTTGCTTGATGGGAAAACTCGATATCTTTTTCTTTTAATACTTCTTTTGTTTGAGGGGAGGCATCTGCTCCAGGCATCGCAAAAATTCCAGCTGATCGTACCTCTAACCCTTCGATATGATTACTTTTTAATATTGCTTCCGCCATAGGACTACGGCATGTATTTCCAGTGCATACGAATAAAACACGTGCCATCGACATCCTCCTTTATTACCATTATAAGTGAAATTTCACAACTTCCATAGACAAAATTAAAAATTTTCCTACAAATTCGAACAATTTTTGAAAATTTAAATGAAGACCAAAAAAATAGGGAGTCCCTTTTAATCGAAGACCACCCTATTGCTACATTATATCGAAAAAAGTAATCGTAATCCAAATCCGATTAATATACAGCCACCTAATGCCTCACTGTATTTTCCAAGCCATCCTTTTATTTTTCTCCCTAATATTAGTCCTAACCATGTGAGTACTGTCGCGGATATTCCAAACAACAGAATGGCGATGGCAGTTTTTGCTCCGAAAATTCCTAAAGAAAGCCCCACCGACAAACTATCTAAACTAACGCTCAATGAAAACAATAAAAGACCCGAACCAACCGGTTCTAAAGAACGAAATTCCTCTTCTTTAAATAAAGAAAATAACATCTGTCCACCTAATAAAATGAGAAGGATACCACCTGCATAAGTCGCTAACGTTCCAAATTGTTCAGATAAAAATCTTCCGGCAATCATTCCGATTAAAGGCATCCAAACGTGGAATAAACCAACGGTAAGTCCGATGATAAAGATTTGCTTTAATCTTAACGAAAGCATTCCCATTCCTAATCCTACAGAAAACGCGTCCATTCCTAAGGCAATGGCCATTAATATAAGTGCAATGATTTCTTCGGTAAATGCTAACATAAAAAAACCCCCTTGGGACTGGCTTCATTCCAACATATGCACAGTTTGGGGGTTTTAGAATCTTTACTAATTTATTGATCTTCTTTTTCGATTCGATGACCTGCTGCTTTTCTCAGGCGGTTCATGATTGCGTCCCCTATTTGTTCATTTGGGAAAGCTTCTGAATAAATTAAATCTATTTCATATTGATTAAATTCTCTCAACGTGTCATAAAGTTTAGCAGCGACCGTTGTTAAGTCCTTTCGATTACCACAAGATATAACAACATCAGCATCATAAAAATCTTTATTTTCTTCGGTTGTAAGTATGCCTACTTTCAACCCTTTCCTTTGTTGTTCCTCAATTTTTTTCTGAATCCACTCTTTGCTTCCATCTAACACGATTAACGGAGCATCTGGCGCATAATGGGTATACTTCATCCCAGGAGATTTCGGTTTTTCTTTTTCTGAATGCAACGCTGCATCGATGTGAACTTCTCCAATTACCGCTTCTATTTGTTCTTTCGTAATTCCACCTGGACGTAAAATCACCGGAATATTTTCTGTACAGTCAATAACAGTTGATTCTACACCTACGCCAGTTTCTCCCCCATCAATGATTGCAGCGATTTTCCCTTGTAAATCATCATAAACATGACTAGCTTTCGTTGGGCTTGGCTTTCCTGAACGGTTGGCACTCGGTGCGGCGATCGGTAATTGAGCCGCTTCAATTAGAGCGAGCGCAATCGGATGATTCGGCATACGAATGGCGACTGTCGGAAGATTTGCCGTAACAGCCGGACTCAGTACACCTTTTTTTTGTGGAAAAAGAATGGTTAAAGGACCTGGCCAAAATCGATCCATTAATATTTGGGCAGACTTCGGTATTTCCTCAACCATTTCTTCTACTTGCTTTATATTCGCAACATGGATAATTAGCGGATTGTCACTTGGACGGCCTTTTGCTTGATATATCTTTTGCACGGCTTCATCACTTTTGGCATTGGCCCCTAAACCATATACCGTTTCGGTCGGAAATGCTACAATTTCATTTTCTTTTAAAAGTTTAGCTGCTTGTACAATATGTGGATGATTCATTAAGTTATCAACAATGTTATCCACTTTCAACCATTTTGTCTCCATTTATGATCTCCTCTTATGTAAACCGATTTATACGTTATTTTATCAGTATTTGAATTAAATAAATACGTAGAAAGTATAAAAGAAGATGAAAAATAAAACAAGCTTTATCCACAAAATGTGAATAAAACCTTGGGAAAAGTGGATAACTTTGTGGATAAATGGGATTATTTTATATGAATTTTCATTATATATAGACCGTTATCCACAATATCTTCAATTTTATTTTCATATGATTCTAAAATGGATGGGGAAATATCCTCCGCATCTGTTTCTTGAAAGCCAAGCATTTTAAAAAATGGCTTCGCTTCCTTTCTATGCGTAACGATAATTAATTCTTTTAATCCTTTTTCTTTGGCTATTGCAAATGTGCTTTTAAATAGAAGGATCATCTGTTTTTCATTGACGGTAGGATGTACAACAAGTGATCGCAATAATCCAGAAGATTGATGAATCTCAAAACCAATCGTACCTAAAATATCTCCATGTTCATTTTTTAAAAGGCTAAACAATTCCATCTGATCAATTAACTCATCATAAGGAACTTTTGCCTTCTCTAAAAACTTTTGTAAAGCAAAACGATCTTCAATATCTCCACGTACTACGATCGAATCCATAACATCACCTCTATCATTGTTCTATTCTATGAATATGTTTTTATAGAGAAAATAGAACTTTTTGATAGAGGTAAAAATATCCCTTTATACAAATAGACTGATAATATAATCAAAGATTTCTAAAAGGAAAAATTTCACTTCTGTTTCTTTTTCCTCAGCATATAGCGGCTCTTTGTCCTGATCATTATCATTTGTCTCATTTTCATCAAAACCATCACTGACCGCTGTACCATTGGAAAAATCTAAGAAACATAATGGCGGAAATAAAACACACCACCAGTTTGCACCTTTTGCTTCGCCAATTTCAATCACTATAGCCTCATATTCTCCTGCCGGGTATAAAAACTTTCCATACAGCTTCGTCGGAAACTTTGCTTTTTTGAAAGATACGTTCACACGATCATTACTTTGATAGGCTTCTAGTACGTTTTCACTAATTTCTTGAATGATCGGTAAATTCCTTTTAATAGTTTCTCGAGCTTCTTCGATAGACGTTAAATGCTCAACCCATTTTGTAATTTCAGCATTCACTTGATTACGAATTTCTCTTTTAATCTCTTGATCTTTTTCTGTATTACTATTCGCTAATATTCGAAGCCTAATAGCTTCATTTGGAATAATGACCGTTTCTCCCGTTGCTGCTTCGCTCTTCGGTATATATAAACTAAACATAGTACCTATAGAAATGACGATTAAATATAATACTGCTAAATGTTTTTGTTGTTTCATTTTCACTTCCCCCTTCACTAGTTCATTGTGGACAAAGTCTCATAATCTTATACACGTTTTTCTATCATTCTTAAAATTTTTTAAACCAGAGATCAAATATAGGTCAGACGTATCAATTTCATAACAATTGGTTGACCGAAAACAATCATATGCTATACTGATGGTGAAAAAATAAATAAACTGATGTACCACTAGGGGAGTCTTTTTATGAAGGCTGAGATATGCACGTTTATGCATGGACCCTTTGAACCTGATCTGGATCATACCAGCGGAGGGAAGTGGATGTAGTCATGTACATTTACTATTTTTGTAGATTTCATCGCTACTTCCATACCCGGAAGTAGCGTTTTTTATTGGAAAACACTCCTCTTGTGGTCGTCGTTGGGAAGGAGAAAGAAAAATGACGTTTTGTGATGAGGTTCGGAACGAATGCAATGACTTATGGGAAGCCAGTTTCCATCATCCTTTCGTAAAAGGGATTGGCGATGGAACGTTACCTATCGATACGTTTCGATTTTACATTAAACAGGATTCCTATTATTTAAGTCACTTTTCTAAAATTCAGGCGTTTGGTGCTTTAAGATCATCAAATTTAGCAATGACGAAAAGCTTTGCAGAGCACGCAGTAGCTACATGTGAGGCAGAGCATCGTCTACATGAATCGTTTATGAAAATGTTGGATGTGACTGAGGAAGAACTGGAACAGTTTCAGCCGTCCCCATCTGCGTATGCCTATGTTTCTCACATGTATCAATGTGCATTTACAGGCGATTTAGCTGATTTATTAGCAGCTCTTTTACCTTGTTACTGGCTTTACTACGAAATTGGAGAGCGTTTAAAAGATGCAAAGCCAAACCACCCGATTTACAACCGCTGGATTGAAACATACGGATCTGATTGGTTTGCTGAAAAAGTAAAGGAGCAAATTCAACGAATGAATGAATTAGCCGAAAATCTATCTCCTATAAGAAGAAAAGAATTGAAGTTGCATTTTCGCAAAAGCAGTTATTATGAATGGCATTTTTGGGATATGGCTTGGCGCATGGAAGATTGGGAAATTGAAGATTATGCTTACATACAAAAATAAGGGGGAAATTAGAATATGTTAAATACTAGACTACTAACAAACATTCGTCATGAAAAGCCCCTCGTTCATTGTATAACGAATATTGTTGTAGCCAATTTTCAAGCAAATGGTTTATTAGCTTTGGGAGCATCTCCGATTATGGCCGATGCGGTAGAAGAGGTGGAAGAAATGGCCTCCATCTCCTCTGCTGTCGTACTAAATATTGGGACATTAAATTCCTATACAGTTGAATCGATGCTTAAAGCCGGAAAAGCAGCTAATTTAGCGAATATTCCCGTCGTTTTAGATCCTGTCGGTGCAGGTGCTACCAATTATCGTAAAAAAGTCGTCCATCATCTTTTACAAGAAATAAACGTTTCTGCCATTCGTTGCAACGCAGGTGAACTTGCTTCTATTGCAGGTATTGATTGGTCTGCTCGAGGGGTTGACGCTGGCAGTGGAAATACCGATGTACAAAATATAGCGTTGCAAGTAGCACGTAATTACAATACAACGGTTGCAGTAACTGGGGAAGTTGATTATATCACCGACGGAAACACAATGGTTGAAATTCGAAATGGGCATCCTTTCATGCCAATAGTCACAGGGACAGGATGTTTACTAAGCGGAATTACAGGAGCATTTTTAGCCGTAGATCATTCAGCAAGTTGTTTAGAGTCTATCGCCACATCTGTTACATGTTACGGAATTGCTGGTGAAATCGCTGCTAAACATGCAGATGGTCCAGGTAATTTTTATATACAATTTTTAAATACTCTCCATAGCATGACAGAAGAGGACGTTCGTTCATACGCTAAAATTTCATGGAAAAAGGAGACCGTCCAATGAAGCCTATTGCATTAACAATTGCCGGATCAGATAGTGGCGGTGGTGCCGGCATTCAAGCCGATTTAAAGACTTTTCAAGAATTAGGTGTGTACGGAACATCTGTAATTACTGCTGTTACCGCCCAAAATACGTTAGGTGTGCACGGTGTATATCCGCTTGAACGGAACGCTGTCGGAAATCAACTAAAAGCGATTGGCGATGATTTTGACATCAATGCTGTCAAAACCGGAATGCTGGTTGATTCGAATATCATTGAAGAAGTCGCTCACTGGATTAAGCATTTTCGGTGGACTCCAATCGTCATTGATCCAGTCATGGTGGCAAAGGGTGGGGAACCATTATTAAAAAAGGAAAGTATGGAAGCCCTTAAGACGGAACTCATTCCGTTAGCAAAAGTCATTACCCCAAACTTAGTGGAAGCCGAATTATTAACCGGCATAAACATTCACAACGATAAAGACTTATTAATAGTAGCGGAAAGGTTATTAAATATGGGAGCAAAAGCTGTCGTTATCAAAGGCGGTCACCAATTTAAAAGTTCATGGTCAACTGACTTTTTCATTCATGAAAACGGTGAACAACTATTTTTAAGAGGAAAACGAATATTAACAAAAGATACACACGGGACAGGATGTACATTTTCTGCAGCTATTACATCTGCGCTTGCGAATGGTTCGCCAGTTAAAGATGCTATCATTTCTGCAAAAAAATATATTCACGCAGCTATTATGGACGGATTACATATTGGAAAAGGTTATGGTCCAACCAATCATTGGGCCCATCGAAAAATGAATGAAATTAAAGATTTCCACGTTGATATCTCAACGAATGTAGAGGAGGTATTATTTTGAATATCGCGAGCATTCTTCCATGCTATTTTATTATGGGTTCTATAAATACACTAAATCGTGATCCTTTACATGTTCTTGAAGAGGCGTTAAAGGGCGGTATCACCTGTTTTCAATTACGGGAAAAAGGAAAAGGGGCGCTCATTGGTGAGGAGAAACGTGCATTTGCTATTGAATGTATGAAATTGTGCCATAAATATCATATCCCGTTTATCGTCAACGATGATGTTGAACTTGCCGCATCGATTGGTGCAGATGGAGTCCATATAGGTCAAGATGATCTCGCTCTTTATGAGGCGAAAAAAATGCTAGGGAAACAAAAAATCATCGGTATTTCGGTCCATCATTGGAAGGAAGCGGAGTTTGCCATTAAAGGTGGGGCCCATTATGTTGGAATCGGTCCCGTATATGAGACAAAATCAAAAGAGGACGCAAAAATGCCTTCTGGAACTCGCGTAATTGAAGACGTTCATCGCACCTTTCCTTCTCTCCCTATCGTTGGAATCGGAGGAATTTCAGCAACCAATCTTCAGCCTGTCATTGCAGCAGGTGCAAAAGGGGTGGCAGTTATTTCAGCAATCAGTCATGCGGAACATCCATATCAAACAGCATCGATGATAAAAAATAAAGTAGTTGATCTCCTCCAACGATCCGTCCATAACAGATAATTACTCGTTTGAACAAAAGATCGGCCATTAGCCGATCTTTTTTATATTTGCAAAAACCATTCGCTCTTTCCCATTAATATCATTTACGACTTCGATTTTTTCCAACTTATTCGGAAAAGCTGCTTTTAACAACGAAGCGACTGCTTCTCCTTGCCCATGACCAATTTCAAATGCAATTAAACTTTCTTCCTCAACGACCAATGGCAACTGATTTGCGAGTTGCCGATACGCATCTAGACCATCATTTCCTGCAAAAAGAGCTTTTTTTGGCTCATAGTCTTTCACGGTGGTAGACAATATTTCTCGATCCTTTAACGGTATATACGGTGGGTTGGATACGATTACTGAAAACCTTTCTCCTTTTTGAATAAATGGCTCTAAAAAATTCCCTTCTACAAACTCAACATCCGCCTTTAAATTTTCTGCATTCATCTTCGCGACATTTAAAGCTGCAAAAGAAATGTCAGACGCAGTAACCAATAAATTCGGTTCCTCAAGCTTTAATGTAATGGCAATTACACCACTACCAGTCCCGACATCCAACACCTTAGTCGATTCTTTCTTCGGCAATCGATCTAAAACGCCAACAACAAGTTCTTCAGTTTCTGGACGAGGAATTAGTACATGTTCATTAACGAAAAACTTCCTTCCATAAAACTCTTCAAAGCCTAACAAATATTGAACAGGAACCCCTTTTTGAACATGTTCATTTACCAAACGCTGAAAGGTTTCCATCGTTTGATCGGAAAGCTCCGAATGTGCATTAGCAAAAAGTTGAGATCTTGAAAAACTTAATAAATGACGGAGAATAATTTCTCCGATATTTTCATCCTTATGATTGCTTTTTAAATACGAAGAAGCCCAATGTAGGGCCTCGTAAATTCTATTTTTTGAGTTATTCATTTTCCGCTCTCTGCAATTTTTTTGATTGTTCATCTAGCACTAATGCATCAATGATTTCATCGAGCTTTCCTTCTAACACTTGATCTAATTTTTGAATGGTTAAACCTATACGGTGGTCAGTCACACGGTTTTGCGGATAATTGTATGTGCGAATACGCTCAGAGCGATCCCCTGTTCCTACCGCAGATTTACGTTGAGCATCATATTCGGCACGAGCTTCTTGTTGGTATTTGTCGTAAATACGTGCACGTAATACTTTCATCGCTTTTTCTTTATTTTTGATTTGTGATTTTTCATCTTGGCAAGAAACGACAATACCTGTAGGGATGTGAGTTAAACGAACGGCAGACATTGTTGTATTAACGCTTTGTCCCCCTGGTCCGCTTGAGGCAAAAGTATCTACACGAATATCTTTTTCATTAATTTCGACTTCGACTTCTTCCGCTTCAGGTAAACATGCAACTGTAGCTGTGGATGTATGAATACGTCCTCCAGATTCCGTTTCAGGAACACGTTGAACACGATGCGCACCATTTTCGTATTTTAGTTTGGAATAAGCCCCTTTTCCATTGATCATAAAAATGATTTCTTTATATCCACCAAGACCAGTAGGACTAGCTTCAATCACATCGATTTTCCAACCGTTGTTTTCTGCATATCGGCTATACATCCGGAATAAGTTTCCTGCAAATAGCGCAGCTTCTTCTCCACCTGCAGCTCCGCGAATCTCCATAATAACGTTTTTATCATCATTTGGATCTTTCGGAATTAATAAAATTTTTAATTTTTCTTCGATTTGTTCAAGCTGATCTTGTAGATCGGAAATTTCTTCTTTCACCATTTCTCTCATTTCCGGATCCAATTTCTCTTCTAACATAGCTTTCGCATCTTCATATTGTTGTTTAATTTTTTTATATTCACGATACGTCTGAACCGTCTCTTCGATATCTGACTGTTCTTTTGAATATTCTCTTAATTTTTTCGGATCATTCACGATATCCGGGTCACTTAAAAGTTCATTTAATTTTTCATAGCGATCTTCTACCGCTGCTAATCGATCAAACACGGCTTTTCACCTCATAACGTTCTTTAAAAACTTCAATAACATTGTAATTATAGTATAATATACTAATTATCGTCAAAATGAAATCCTATCAACGTTCATAATTCCCCAGGGACCAATCCTTGAACCCTCGATTATCGGTTCATCCATTTGAACACATTTCAAACTCTTCGTTTCCTTAATGCCACCTCATTGAAAAAACCAGGTGCAATTTGCCCTGGCTGTTATGAACGGTCCTCTCGAATGGTTACTTCAATATCATATCTTGGTAAAGCCCCTGTTAAAATTCGATGAAGCTTTCCTTCTTCTTTAATCTTTTCATTATGAGATAACATACCTTGTCGATAAACAGTGACCCACATATTATCTCCATTGATCCAAACGGGACCAGCCCGATATCCTTCCATATCGTTAATGATCGATTTTGCTTTATCAATATCTTTTCCATAATTATCTGAGCGATTCCCGTTATTCAAAAGATTAGGATTTTGGTCTAATATATATACACCTTCATTATTCTCACGATCCACGACATTATCATTGTTCGAAACCATCTTTTTTGCATTTCGGTCTTCATTTTCTAAATATGTTGAACTGTTCTCCTTTTGTTGACAACCAATAAGTACGAGTACTATTGAAAAAAGTACAATGAACCATCGATGCACTCGTTCCACCTCCTTATGATTAGCTTAACCATTCCAGCTAAGGAGTTTAGTGGAACTTTTTTCCTCAACCAAACAAAAACCCGTGTCTTACACAGGTTTTGTTGTAACGTTTAGTTGTTTATGAGAATTTGGTGCACCCGGAACTACATGATGGTGGCGACAACGAGGCTCATAAGATTCTGCCGCTCCAACTAAAATTACAGGATCATTATAAGAGGCTGGCTCCCCATTTATTAGACGCTGCGTTCTACTTGCTGGTGATCCGCAAACAGCACAAACGGCTTGTAACTTTGTCACCAATTCAGCGATGGAAAGGAGCTTCGGCATTGGGCCAAACGGTTCTCCACGAAAATCTTGATCAAGCCCTGCAACGATGACCCGATATCCGCTATTTGCTAGCATTTGCACAATATCAACGATATCATCGCTAAAAAACTGAACTTCATCGATCGCAATTACATCTACATCCGCATCTATATAATGAATAATCTCTTTGGCATCCGAAATGGGTTGTGCTCGAAAAGCTGTTCCGTTATGAGAGACGATTTCTTCTTTGCTGTATCGATTGTCTATTTGCGGTTTAAAAACTTTAATATTTTGTTTAGCGAAATCAGCTCGCCGAACTCTTCGAATTAATTCTTCCGATTTCCCCGAAAACATACTCCCGCAAATTAATTCAATCCAACCCGATTGCTTCATTACATACATGGGGCGATTTCTCCTTCCCTAAATCTACTCTATTATATTCTTTAATGTTCTTTGCATCTTTATACTAATTGACTTTTTAATGGCTATGTAATAAAAAAACAGGCAAGCCAATGATTTTCCTTGCCTGTTTTTACTCTGAAAATAATTATGATTAGCCTTTAAGACCGTATTTTTTGTTGAAGCGATCAACACGGCCAGCAGCTGTTGCGAATTTTTGACGTCCGGTATAGAAAGGGTGACATTCAGAGCAAATCTCTACACGCACCTCATCTTTTACGGAACCACTTTCAAATTCATTTCCGCATGCACATTTAACAAGTACACGTTTGTACTCAGGATGAATTCCTTGCTTCATCACTTTCACTCCTTCCGCCCTGAATCATTCCGAAACAGAGTTAATCCATTACGATGCGCATTTACGCATACTCTAAAAAAAACACTGAACTAATTATAACAAGGTCACTATTGAATTGCAATATTTCCTTCTCATTAAAATACAAACGAATCTTTCCAATTATAACATTTTTTTCGCTTTCCCATTGGCTTTTGCTTCTTCAATAACCATTTGGAAAAATTCTTCATTTGAGTCCGTTTGTTTTAACTTACGCAAAAATTTCTCCGCAAAATCAGGTTGATCAGACATGGACTTTCGAATGGCCCATAAAATTTCAAGATGCTGCTTAGGAATCAATAGCTCTTCTTTTCTTGTTCCTGAACGGCGAATGTCAATCGCTGGGAAAATACGTTTTTCTGCTAATGAACGATCTAAATGAAGTTCCATGTTCCCTGTACCTTTAAATTCTTCATAAATGACATCGTCCATACGAGAACCAGTATCAATGAGTGCTGTAGCTAAAATTGTTAAACTTCCGCCCTCTTCAATGTTACGGGCTGCTCCAAAGAATCGTTTTGGGCGATGAAACGCTGCTGGATCAATACCTCCAGAAAGTGTTCTTCCACTTGGAGGAATAACAAGGTTATAGGCACGAGCTAGTCGTGTTATACTATCCATTAAAATAATAACATCTCGTTTATGCTCGACCAATCTCATTGCTCGTTCTAACACTAATTCAGCTACTTTAATATGATTTTCCGGTACTTCATCGAATGTGGAGCTGACAACATCTCCTGCAACAGAACGCTCAATATCCGTCACCTCTTCCGGACGCTCATCAATTAAAAGGACAATTAGTTCAGCTTCCGGATGGTTCGTTGTGATACTGTTAGCGATTTGTTTTAATAGCTGAGTTTTCCCTGCTTTTGGCGGCGCCACGATTAAACCGCGTTGACCAAAACCAACAGGTGTAATTAAATCCATGATTCTTGTTGATAGCGTTTTCCCATCTGTTTCTAATTTCATTTGACGATCTGGATATAAAGGGGTTAATGCTGGAAAATGCACACGTTCTTTTGCTACTTCAGGATCTTCTCCGTTTACTGCTTCCACATGCAATAATCCGAAATAACGTTCATTTTCTTTCGGTGGTCGAACTTTTCCAGATACTTTATCTCCATTCCTTAAATCAAAGCGCCGAATCTGTGAAGCTGAAATATAAATGTCTTCAGAACTTGGAGAATAATTAATTGGTCGTAAAAAACCAAATCCTTCCGACTGAATAATTTCCAGCACGCCTTCCATGAAAAAGTATCCTTCTTGTTCCGCACGAGCTTTTAAAATGGCAAAAATAAGTTCTTTTTTTGTTAATTTGCTGTAATATGAAATCTTATATTGTTTCGCAAGTTCATAAAGATCCTTTAACTTCATATTTTCCAGCGATGAAATTGTAAGGTCTTCCAAAATATTCACACCACGCTTTTAAAATTTTTATCATATTTTTAATAACATAAAGATGGAAAGAGTTAAGGATTGAAGGAATTAATCAGGGAAGCTATCGTAAATGGTAAGTAGGGAGGCAATTGGTAATATTCACCGCTAGCCTTTTTATTCTATGAAAAGCATTACTTATTTTAACCATATATTATTAAAATAATCAATAACTATTAATAAAAAAGTGGATACATTGAATAAAAATTTCATAGAAATGGGAAGTACGGCAGCTTTAACCGTACTTCACCTGCTTATTTGAAAGGTTGATAATCAAGTTTTATAGTTTTATGGTTTAATAACTAAATTTGGTTTTTTATTTAAACTATGTCTTCCCTCAATAAATCGAACAGTGCCGGATTTGGCTCTCATAACAACGGAATGAGTTAATCCGTAAGAACCTTTAAATTGAACACCTTTTAATAGTTCTCCGTCAGTTACTCCTGTTGCAGCAAAAATGGCATCATCTCCGCGAACAAGGTCTTCCATATAAAGAACTTTATTAACATCAATCCCCATTTTTTTGCAACGTTCTATTTCCTGATCATTTTGAGGCATTAATTTTCCTTGAATCTCTCCGCCAAGACATTTCAAGGCTACTGCGGCAATTACGCCTTCAGGAGCTCCACCGATACCGAATAAAATGTCAACACCTGTATGATCAAAAGCTGTATTGATCGCTGCCGCAACATCACCATCATTAATTAATTTTATTCGAGCACCTGCTTCTCTCAACTGATGAATAATATGCTCATGGCGCGGACGGTTTAATACCGTTGCCACAACGTCTTCAATATCTTTATTTTTAGCTTTAGCAACAGCTTTTAAATTGTCTAATACAGAAGCATTAATGTCAATTTGGCCAACCGCTTCTGGACCTACTGCAATTTTATCCATATACATATCCGGTGCGTGAAGCAAGTTTCCATGGTCAGCAACGGCAAGGACCGATAGTGCATTCCATCCTCCGGAAGCAACAATATTGGTACCTTCCAATGGGTCTACCGCTACATCCACTCGCGGTCCATAACCAGTCCCCAATTTTTCACCGATATATAGCATCGGAGCTTCATCCATTTCTCCTTCACCGATTACAACCGTTCCTTTCATTGGGACCGTATCGAATACATCTCTCATCGCTGAAGTTGCTGCATCATCCGCTTCATTCTTCTTTCCGCGTCCCATCCAGCGAGCAGATGCTAACGCAGCAGCTTCCGTAACACGAACAAGTTCCATTGATAAGCTTCTTTCCATAATAACTTCCCCCTGTGGACGATTCATCATTTAATCCGTATAACACAATGCGTATTTATTGTATCACATATTAAGGGTAATAGGGGAATTTTATCATATATTGAAAAAAAGATTATGCATTTTCTAGTTGTTCTACTTCTTCAGCAGTGAGCGGTTCACGCCAAACATTGGCACCTAACCCTGTCAGTTTTTCAATTAGATGACTATAACCACGGTCAATATGTTCAATTCCTGTAATTTCCGTGATTCCGTCTGCCATCAAGCCAGCGATAAATAATGAAGCACCTGCTCTTAAATCGCTAGCTTTGACTTTAGCCCCTTGAAGCTTTGTCGCTCCAGTAATAATCGCTGAACGACCTTCTACTTTAATTTTTGCATTCATTCGGCGAAGCTCATCAACATGTTTAAAACGAGCAGAATAAATAGTATCGGTAACAACACTTGTTCCTTCCGCTTTTGTTAATAGCGTTGTCATCGGCTGCTGTAAATCGGTTGGAAAACCTGGATATACTAAAGTTTTTATATCTACAGGCTTATAAAATTTCGGGCGAGTAATATATACTTGTTCATCATTGACTTCAACGTTTACACCCATTTCTCGCAACTTTGCAATCAACGATTCAAGGTGCTGAGGAATGACGTTATCTATGTAAATTCCATCTCCCATGGCAGCGGCTAAAATCATATACGTTCCCGCTTCAATACGATCAGGAATAATGGTATGGCGGCATCCGTGTAATTGCTTTACTCCATCAATACGGATAACATCTGTCCCTGCTCCTTTAATTTTCGCACCCATATTGGTTAACAATGTTGCAACATCAATGATTTCCGGTTCTTTAGCTGCGTTTTCAATAATTGTTCTTCCCTTTGCCAAAACAGCGGCTAACATAATATTGATCGTTGCACCAACACTAACGACGTCTAGGTAGATTCTAGCCCCTCTTAATTCATCCGCACGAAGGTAAATGGCTCCTCGTTCGTTCGTTACTTTTGCCCCTAGTGCTTCAAAACCTTTAATATGTTGATCAATCGGACGCGGTCCTAAATGACATCCTCCCGGTAATCCGATGACGGCCTTTTTAAACTTTCCTAACATCGCCCCCATTAAATAATAGGAAGCGCGAAGTTTTTTTACTTTCCCGTTTGGAAGTGGCATCGAAACCATATTGGACGGATCAATATTCATTACTCGTTGATGAAAATCAACTTTTCCACCAATTTCTTCTAACAAATCTTTTAAAATAAGGACATCGGATATTTCGGGAAGACCTTCTATAACGACAGGTGAGTCTGCTAAAATTGCGGCAGGAATTAAGGCAACGGCGCTATTTTTTGCTCCATCAATTTTCACTGTCCCTTTTAGGGGCTGTCCACCGGCTATTTTTAGTTTTTCCATGACTATCTCCCTTCAAATAAGCCCAAATAAAGTCTTTGTAATATTGTGAACGTTTTGTGAAAGATTTTCAACTTTTTCGTTCTGACCATTATTAATATTCATAAACAATCGACACTGTTTTTAAACGATTCTTATTGATTTCTCGCATTCCAATCTGCTAAAAATTTTTCAATCCCTTGATCCGTTAACGGATGCTTAAATAATTGAAGAAGTACTTTATATGGAACAGTTGCAATATGCGCGCCTCTCAATGCAGCTTCGGTTACGTGTTGTG
Organism: Bacillus sp. JST-5; assembly: GCF_057747715.1. NCBI lineage: Bacteria > Bacillati > Bacillota > Bacilli > Caryophanales > Bacillaceae > Bacillus > Bacillus sp. JST-5. The sequence continues at coordinate 19,105 of NZ_JBYLHW010000051.1, forward strand.
GGTGGCGGATAGAAGCAGCAATAATTTCTGTATCAATGGAATGAATTCGGAAAATCTCGGATATTTCAGAGATTAAATCTAGTCCATTGTGACCGATATCATCTAAGCGACCTAAAAATGGAGAAACATAAGTTGCACCTGCACGGGCTGCTAGTAATGCTTGATTAGCACTAAAAATGAGAGTTACATTCGTTTTAATTCCTTCTTGCGAAAATTGATGAACAGCTTTTAAACCTTCTGGTGTCATAGGTACTTTAATGGTAATATTCGGTGCAATTTTCGCTAACTCTCTTCCTTCCTTTAGCATTCCTTCTACATCTAGAGAAATAACTTCAGCACTTACCGAACCTGAAACAATTTCTGTAATTTCTTTTAATCGGTCTTCAAAACGTACGTTTTCTTTTGCTACAAGCGATGGATTTGTTGTTACACCAGCTAATACCCCTAATTGGTGAGCTTCTTTAATTTCCTCAATATTAGCTGTATCAATAAAAAATTTCACATCAATCTCTCCTTTACCATTTTTCACCACTTTGGTGTCTCTTCCTTATTATCACATCTATCATAAAATGAATACTAATTATAATCAATGTTTCAAAAAACGTTTGAAAATTGTTAAAATTCAACTTGCAAAATAATAAAAACCGCCCGTATAGGCGGTTTTTATAAAAATCTTATGCTTTATTGGAAGAACCGAACTCACGCATTTTTCCTTTTACTGTTTCTTTGATGGCATCCCTAGCAGGTCCTAAATATTTTCTTGGATCATAAAGTTCAGGCTTCGCATTTAAAATTTCGCGTATAGCTTTTGTTGCAGAGATTTGGTTTTCTGTATTGACGTTAATTTTTGCCGTACCTAGAGAAATGGCGCGTTGAATATCTTTTGTAGGAATACCAGTTCCACCGTGTAAAACAAGTGGAAGACCAGTGCGTTTGCCTATTTCCTCCATTTCCTTAAATCCTAAATTAGGCTCTCCTTTATATGGGCCGTGAACAGAGCCAAGAGCAGGAGCTAAACAATCAATTCCCGTTCTTTTTGCTAACTCTTCACATTCATTTGGATCGGCATAAATAATTCCGTTTGCGACAACATCGTCTTCTTGTCCACCGACTACACCAAGTTCTGCTTCAACAGAAACTCCATGAAGATGTGCTAGCTCAACTACTTTAGAAGTAATCGCTACATTCTCTTCAAATGGATGGTGTGATGCATCGATCATTACGGAAGTAAATCCTGCGTGGATTGCTTGAGCACATTTCTCAAAGCTGGAACCATGGTCAAGGTGAATGGCAACTGGAACAGTAATTTTATAATCTTCCATTAACCCTTTAACCATATTTACGACCGTTTTAAATCCACCCATATATTTACCTGCGCCTTCAGAAACACCTAAAATAACCGGTGATTTTTCTTCTTCCGCCGCTTGTAAAATCGCTTGAGTAAACTCTAAATTATTTAAATTAAATTGACCTACGGCATATCCTTCAGCCTTAGCCTTTTTTAACATTTCTGTCATCGACACTAAAGGCATTAATGTTCCTCCCTTTTCATTCCGAATAAAAATCACTCTTTTTCATGTTTTCCAAACGAACACATATGTATGAGTGTTAAATAAAATAAGATATATAATGAAACCAATCGGTCATTCAACTATATTTTAACATAAAATAAATGAATTAGAAATTTTTCAAACTCTTATGATTGAGTCAAGTATTTGTGGGCAGTTTTTTTCTCCCTAACAATGAAAGCGGATTCACTATTTTAGGGTACTCTCT
>NZ_JBYLHW010000052.1:0-19834 GCF_057747715.1 Bacillus sp. JST-5
AGACCTCTTGGAGGGTGGAGTGACCACTGGCATAAAGAGAACAGCTATTCACGGAAGTTATAAAGACTTGCGTCAATGATCTTAATTGAACCGCCGTATACGGAACCGTACGTACGGTGGTGTGAGAGGACGGGAGTTAATCGCTCCCTCCTACTCGATTGATTTATTCTTTTAATGACCCAGAAGGACCAAAAAATTCATAGAAGATTTGTGCTTCTTCTATACCTAATTCCATTAAAGAACGATAAATATTTTTCATAAATGGAACTGGTCCACAGAAATATACTTGTGGGGATTTTTCAGCTGGAATCACTTTTCTTAATAACTCAGTATCAATATAACCTTCTTTTATAAAATATGGATGTTGTTTATCAGATTCTGTTGGATTCTGATAACAAATTCCATATGAAAAATTCTCATGATTCTTAACTAATTCCTTGATTTCTTTGTCAAAAGCATGCACTTGCCCATTAATGGCAGCATGAATGTAATGGATTTGTCTATTTGGTTGTTTATGAATAACGGTTTTCACCATACTTAATAATGGGGTGATTCCAACTCCGCCGCTTATAAAAATAACAGGGGTTGAAACATTTAAATCAACTGTGAAATCTCCTGCTGGAGCACTAATATCTAAAGTATCGCCTTCTTGAATAGAATCATGTAAATAATTTGACACTTTCCCAGCAGGACGCAATGTTGTACCTTCTTCACGTTTCACACTAATTCTATAAAAATCGTTAAATGGAGAATCTGATAAACTATATTGGCGAATATGAGTATAATCTTCACCAGGGATTTTCACTTTTACACTTATATATTGACCAGGTAAAAAGCTTTTAATAATATTTTGATTCATCGGTTTCAAATAAAATGAAGTAATGTTAGTGCTTTCTTTTACTTTTTTAACAACACTAAATGGACGAAAATCTTCCCAACCGCCTGGTTCGTTTAATACTTCTTCATACATTTCTTTTTCTACTTTAATGAACACATCAGCAATAACTCCATATGCTTCTCCCCAAGCAGAAATAATTTCTTCTGTTGCGGCCTCTCCAAGAACGTCTTTAATTGCTAACAATAAATGTTTTCCTACAATTGGATAATGTTCGGGTTTTACTCCTAAACTTCTATGTTTGTGTCCAATTTGCTTAACAACAGGTAAAATAGTTTCTAATTGATCAATGTATTTTGCTGCGGAATAGACTGCTTGAGCTAGCGCTCTTGGTTGCCGACCTTGTTTTTGATGAGCATGATTAAAAATATTTAATAATTCAGGATGATTCGAAAACATTAAATGATAAAATCTTTTTGTAATTTGTTCCCCATATTTTTCTAATACAGGTACTGTAGATTTGATGATGTCAATCGTTTCTTTTTTTAAAGTTTTATCCATAGTTGTAGTCATAATTTCTCCTCCAATAAACATGTATTTCAAATACATCTTTATTGAATCATAGCGTATGAAATAAAAGCAATATTTTAAATACATCTTTAACAAAATGTTCACAATAGATGAAAATCTATTGTTATGATATGATTGCGTTGAGGTGTTTTCCATGCAATTAACGAATTATACGGAGTATGCGCTAAGAGTGTTAATTTACTTAGGCACACTTAATAGTGATGAAAGAACTAGTATAAAAGAGATTTCACATATATTTTCTATTTCAGAAAATCATTTAAGTAAAATCGTTTATGAATTAGGAAAACTAGGGTATATCAAAACTATTCGTGGAAGAAATGGTGGTTTTCAATTAGCAAAAAGTCCAGATGAAATCGTCATAGGTAAAGTAGTTAGACATTTGGAAGGGGATTTATCAATCGTGGAATGTTTTGCTGGAAGAGAAAATCAATGCGTTATTTCTCCTGTTTGTAGACTAAAACCTATTCTTCATGAAGCATTACAAGCCTTTATAAAAGTTCTCGATTCCTATACGTTAAGCGATTTAATTAAGAATAAGATTGAATTAAAACAAATTTTTCAAGAAGATTCATCTTCATAGAAAAGAAGATAGAGAAACTTTCTCTATCTTCTTTTTCTTCCAAGACCCATTGCATTTTCCATTTTCTTTAACATTTTATTTGCTTGTTTATTCGCTTTTTCTGCTCCTTGATCTAAAATATCGTCCAGTTCATCAGAATCGATTAATTGTTCATATCTTTTTTGGATTGGTTCAAATTCTTGAATAATAGCCTGAGCTACATCGGCTTTAAATTGTCCATAACCAACGCCATCGTATTCTTTCTCAATTTGTTCCATAGATTTTTTCGTTAATATTGAGTAAATAGCCATTAAGTTAGATATTCCCGGTTTATTCTCTTTGTCATACTTAATGATTCCTTCTGAATCGGTAACGGCACTTTTAATTTTCTTTTCTATTTGCTTTGGTGTATCTAATAATGAAATAAATGCTTTTTGATTTGGATCCGATTTACTCATTTTTTTTGTCGGTTCTTGTAGTGACATAATTCGAGCTCCCACTTCAGGAACTTTAATATCCGGAATGGTAAAAATTTCTCGATATTTTTTATTAAAACGCTCAGCTAAATCTCGAGTTAATTCTAAATGTTGTTTCTGATCTTCTCCAACTGGAACTAAATCCGCGTTATAAAGTAATATGTCTGCCGCCATAAGTGGTGGATATGTTAATAAACCAGCAGATACAGCTTCTTTTCCAGCGGATTTTTCTTTATATTGCGTCATTCTTTCTAATTCACCAATATAAGAGACACATTGTAACATCCATCCTGCTTGAGCATGAGCAGGTACTTCCGATTGAATAAATAATGTTGCCTTATTAGGATCAATGCCAACAGCCAAGTAAAGGGCTGCTAAACTGCGTACATTTTTTCTTAATGTTTGAGGATCTTGTGGAACAGTAATGGCATGTTGATCAACAATACAAAAATAACATTGATAATCGTTTTGCAATTCGACAAATTGTTTTAATGCCCCGATATAGTTACCTAATGTAATCGTTCCACTTGGTTGAATTCCGGAAAAAATGGTTTTCATGAAAGGTCACTCCTTTTTTAAAATTCATCGAAAAATTAAAAAACCATTCGACCTACATAAAGTAGGGACGAATGGTTGATCCGCGGTGCCACCCTAATAGTCTAACATCTGTTAGACCACTTAATCCTTTAACGCAGGACTACGCAATTACCTACTTCAATTTCAGAAATTGTGCTCGGAAGTCCATTCCATTTAGGCAGATGTTTGTTCTCACCACCCACAAACTCTCTGAAATCTGCTCTTAAATGTACTACTCTTCGTCATCGCATTTTTTATTCCAATTATAGATGGAATCATTATGAGAAACAATAAACATACATTGATATTGAAATTTATTATAAAAAAAGTCGAACTATTTATCAACAATAAATTGTTACTTGAAGTGTGACAAATATTAATTTAACTGAGAAGCAAGGGGATAGATTGAATAGTCTAGTTAATAAACGAAAAAAAACAAATTTAAAGTATACTAAAAGATAGAGATTCATCTTTGTGTTCAAGATCTTTTTAAAAGATATTTTTAGTATTTACTGCGGTTTGACTAATTTGATAACTGAGTCTAAGCCTGGTTAACCATTCTTCTCCAGGTGTCTTATTAAATTCAGAGTTATTAATGTCTCTTATATATTTAAGTCCATCTACTTTAATAGAGCCCACTTTTCCCTTTTCGATTTTCTTAATGATCATTGGCCATTCAGCATCTGTCGTAGGTGCACTGGATCTTTTTAGGATTTTTAACAAGTTAGATTTATTGAAACCACATGAACCAGCCGTAACATCAATATCCTCTTGTTCTCCGAATTCTATTGAAAAAATTTTATTAGTTATCTTTTCAGTCTCTATCCAAGCCTCTGGATGAGTATTAAATGCCTTTTTGGTTCTTCCTATGATTAAATAGTCAAAATTTCTAATACATTCTTTTACCTTTTCAAGTTCCTTTGGTTCTGTTAGGCACCATGTAATCATTCTGTCTAAATCACAATAATGATAATAGGTGTGTTCTGTATTTCTCACAAGACGTAAAATACTTCTTCTTGCATATCCTACTCCTTTTTTTTCTATAGTGAAAACAGTATAACCAGCTTTTTCAAGTTCCTCTTTTAAACCAATATTAGTGCTTTCACTTAATGCAATATAACCTTTTTTATAGTAATTTTTTAGGACATTCAGTCCTAATCTTAAGTTTTTCAACAACAATCCTTTTGGATCATGCATAACAGATATAAACACTACTTCATTCAAATTATCACCCACAAATTAATAGTAATCTTTTTCTCCCCAGAAATTAATAAAAGGTGCAAGCCTTGCAATAGGTTCAACAATTCCTAATTCCTTTGATAAAATGTCCTTTGTTGTGATTGTATTATAAAAATCTTTAGTAAATTCCTCGTTTTCGTCATATTCAGTATCGAATACACTTTGAGCTTATTCATTTTTAGCGTATTCAGGTATATTAATTGTATCAACATTAATATTATATTTACCAGTTCCATGACAACAGAAATAATTATATTCATTTATCTTTTCGGTTGGAATTATTAAGTGAGAACTTGTTCCCTTTTCACCTGCAAGTAACCCTATATCTCCTATATTTTGATATGCTTTCATTGTCTTAGGGTGGTTTTTTGGAAATAGTGTTTGAAGTCCTCTAGCATGGAATACCTTTCCACTATCATCCTTAGCCCTATTGAATATAGAGCTAAAGCCGCATAGATTATTTTTATTATTTCCACTGTCTACTTGACAGGGGGCAGTTCAACATTCACCTGTTTTTTTCTAAAAATTATTAAGGTTGACCTCCTACTTGCTTCCAACCATGCTGTGTTTTTGATGTTTGATCTATAAATTTGGATTTTTGATTTCGACCAAATAATTTTTTTCCCACACTATTGACGAAAACTCCATTGATAGCAGTAATTCCAATAATTAAAATCGAAACTAAGAAAAAATCGATAAAAAAACTAATCATATTTTTACCTCCTTACGAAAAACACGTCCATCTCCCATAATTTCATTGTAATGAACTTTAAGTGTAAATGAAAGTAAAAATAAGAAAATTTAAATTATTTTTAATAATATGTAAGATTTATTTCCCAGGGAAGGATAAAAGAACTAAATAAAAATTTATTAATTTTATCGTATGAGTAACCTAATATATTAGTTATGTAAAAGGAATGTTTATATGATTAATATGAATATAATTCCTTTATATTTATTATATTTTATATGGTATATTCATTCTTGGTTACGCACATTTAATTGAGAATGAATTTTTACTATATAAAGGTTTAAATTTTTTAAAAAAAGGAATAGGAAAATGAAACTTAACTATTTATTCATTCGTATAATATATAAAATTTCAAAAAATGTTCAATAATTTTCTTTATTATTTTTTTATTTTCATATATTCATTAAAGCTCAATTATAGTATAATTATTTTAAAGCTATTTCTTTTTTAAATTAATTATAAATAAGTATTTGATATACATGGAATCTTAAATAAAGGAGTGTGAGAGAGATTATGGTTACATTATATACAGCTCCGAGTTGTACTTCATGCCGTAAAGCAAAAGCATGGTTAGAACAATACAATATCCCTTACATTGAACGGAATATTTATTCTGAACCTCTAACCATTGATGAAATAAAAGAAATTTTTCGTATGACTGAAGACGGAACGGATGAAATTATTTCTACACGTTCAAAAACTTTTCAAGAATTAAACATAAATCTTGAATCGTTACCATTACAAAAGTTGTACGAATTAATTAAGGATCATCCAGGATTATTAAGACGTCCGATCATCATTGACGAAAAGCGATTACAAGTAGGCTATAATGAAGATGAAATCCGTCGATTTTTACCAAGAAAAATTCGTACGTATCAATTAAAAGAAGCGCAACGAATGGTGAATTAATCAAAAAACCTTCATGTAAAGACATGAAGGTTTTTTATTTACTACAGGAAAATAATAATGGATTTTTGTAGATAATTTTAATACTTTTTTCCTTGATCAAAAACGTTTATTTTGCTTGCTATTGTTTACAGTGTTAACCATATACTAAATATACAGAAATGTGGTAAAATATAATCGTATAATCATTTATCTCTATTAGCATTAATTAGAAAGTATAGGCAGCTGCTCATTTTCAAAAAAATGAGTATATTTTATTTCCCTTACTCTTCTTTTTGTCATAAAATAGGAGTACAAAGCATACAATATGTTTTAACATTTTTTCTGTATTTTATAGTGGTAAGGCAGATGGCTGCCGGGGATCATTCCCTTCACTAAATGAATGTAAGAAGGGAGAGTTGCCAAATGGAAATTGAACGTATTAATGAAAATACTGTTAAGTTTTATATCTCTTATATGGACATCGAAGAACGTGGATTCGACCGTGAAGAGATATGGTATAATCGCGACAAAAGCGAAGAACTTTTTTGGGAAATGATGGATGAAGTTCATCAAGAGGAAGATTTTTTAGTTGATGGACCTCTTTGGATTCAAGTTCAAGCGTTAGATAAAGGTCTTGAGATTTTGGTAACGAAAGCTCAATTAACAAAAGATGGAGCAAGATTTGAACTTCCGCTTTCGGATGAAAAATATAAAGATATTTCTGTTGATGAACGAATTGAAGAGTTGTTAGATCAGCACTTTAATTATAGACAGGAAGATGAAGAAGAAGAGATTGAAGAAACATTACATTTTATCGTTGAATTTAAAGATATTGAAGATGTTATATCATTATCGAAACGAATAGGTCTACAATCTCTTACGACAAAACTTTATTCTTTAGATCAAAAATATTATTTATACATTGAATTTGAAGATATTTATAAACAAGAAGAAGAAATAACTGATATTTTAAGTTTAATTCTTGAATATGGACAGGAGTCACAAACAACCATTTATTATCTAATGGAATATGGAAAAGAAATAATTGCTGAAAATGTTTTTGGTGTTTTAAGGAAACATTTTGTATAGATATAAAACCGATTTCGACACGGAATCGGTTTTTTATGTGCGCCCGGCATGGGTGTAATCTATAGGGTGAAAGTCCCGAGCTGCGAAGGCAGAAGTAGCAGTTAGCTTAACGCAAGGGTGTCCGTGGTGACGCGGAATCTGAAGGAAGCGAGCGGCAAACTTTAAGGTCTCTCGGAACACGAACCTCATATAAGGCTAGGTATGATTGAGTGAGTTTGCATAACAAAACAAAGCTCTTTCTGTCTGTAAATGTCAAGATAAACATGTACACTTTTGACTGTTTAAGAATGTACATTTTTTACTCGTTTTCTTTTTCTCTTTCTAAGTGATTTTTTATTCGATATGAATCCCCTACAATATTAATCACGGTCGCGTGATGTAAAATACGATCTAGGATGGTATTGGCTAGCTTTGAATCTTGAAATACCTCCCCCTAATCCTTAAAATTGGCATTGGTAGTAAATATCGTGCTTTTCTTTTCATACCGTATATCAATCAACTGGAAAAACAATTTTGCATCTTCTCTGTCAATCGGCAAATAGCCAATCTCATCAATGATTAATAGCTTGTATTTTCCATAATGTTTTAAACGATTGTCTAAACGATTTTCCATTTTCGCTTTCTTCAATTGTAAAATCAGTTCGTGACATTTAATGAAATACGTACTTGTCCGCTTTTTGGCAGCTGCGATTCCAATCGCAGTCGCCAAGTGGGTTTTACCTTTATGCAATTTAACATTCTAGCGAGAGGAATTCAATTGTCTTTTTCTGCCTCTTTTTAAAAGGAATACCTAATATTCTTTGGCATTCAAACATGTTTTCAGGATTTTCAGTTTGTACGTATCTGAAAAAACTATGAACTGCTGCTAACCTTTGATTACGTGTGTTAATGCTTACATTTCGTATTTTTTCAAGCCACAAAAGAAAAGCCTTTATACTTTCAGCTTTTATGAATTTAAAAGTAAGATGTTCTGGTTTAATCTGTTTTTCCAGTAATATCTCACCAAATCCCCCCTCCCAAATTCCTTATTTTATATTATAATGGTACAAAAATCCTATTTTCCACTGGAGCTGGTTTAGATGGCGTACACGATTCCGGAAACGATTCGTTCGAGTGCGACGGCGGGGGAGCGATTGTTGTTTCGAACGCTAAAAACATATTTGCCAGATGACTATATTGTCTACTATGAACCGGAGATTCGAGGAAGACGTCCGGATTTTGTCATTATTGGCCCTGATTTAGGGCTTGTTGTGCTTGAGGTAAAAGATTATACATTATCGACATTGTTTCATTTGAATAATGATGAATGGACGATTGTAAGTAGTGCTGGTGAGCAGGCGACGGTAAAAAGCCCGTTTAAGCAAGCGAGAGATAATGCGTTTCACATTGTGGATGCGTTAAAAAAAGATAAAAATTTAGTTCACTTAGAAGGGAAATATCAATTCCAGCTGAAATTTCCTTATGGCTATGGAGTTGTATTTACGCGAATTTCGCAAAAAGATTTAGTGAAAAAGCAGTTGTATCCCGTTGTTGATCCGAATTTTTGTTTGTTGCGTGATGAAATTGATCCGGACAAAGAAACGTTTAGTGAAGAGGTGTTGTTTGAAAAAATATGCAATATGTTTGTCGTTCCGTATCGTTTGCGGACGCCGTTAACGAAAGAGGAAATCGATGCGATTCGTTATCATCTTTTTCCAGAGGTGCGCATCAGTGCGGAGTTTCGCCCTCCTACGCCATATCAAGATCAAGTGCTTTTATCTCTTCACGACATTAAAGTGATGGATTTGCACCAAGAAAATCTCGCAAAGCAGCTCGGAGATAAAAACCGTTTGATTCGTGGAGTGGCAGGAAGCGGAAAGACGCTTATTTTAGCTAGTCGAGTGAAGCTGTTGGCGAAACAACATCCAGATTGGAAAATTTTAATTTTGTGCTATAATATTTCGCTTGCGCAAGGGATTCGACAAATGCTCCACCATATGTTACATGAACCAGATTCGTTATTTGATTTTGACTTTACGAAAAAAGATGGGATGGCGAAAACGGTAGGCGATCAAATTATTGTCCGTAACTTTCATGAATGGTTGAAACATGATTTAAAAATATCAGAACAACAAATTCCGTATATATTAGAGAAAATAGATAAAAAAGAAGCCATTTTGCCAATGTATGATGCTATTTTAGTTGATGAAGGACAAGATTTTTCTTCAGACTGGTTGGCGCTGATTAGTAAATTATTAAATCCAGCAACACAATCGCTTCTTCTTGTAGAAGATCGAGCACAAACAATTTATAAACGAAAACGATCGTATGTACAAGATACGGGATTAAGTTTTCAAGGCCGTTCAAAAGTATTGACGATTAATTATCGCAATACGGCACAAATTGTGAAATTTGCGTGGGATTTTTATCGTGAACATTCGGTATTAAGTGATAAAGTTGCCCAACGCGAGTTTGAAGGAGAAATTATTGCCCCACAAAGTACGCGGCGGAAAGGACCGGAGCCGGCTATTGTGAAAGCAGCAAGCTTTGGACAAGAGATGCAACTTGTTGCAAGGCAAATAAAACGATTGCATGACGAGAAGAACGTACCGTACTCGGAAATGCTTATTTTGTATCGGGTGAAACGAACGTATAAACAAAATATTATTGGGGTTATTCAGCGGGCGTTGGAAAAAGAGCAAGTGCCTTATTATTGGCTAGCGGAAGATGAAACAACAAAGAGGGAATTTTCCCGTGATGAAGAAACCGTTAAAATTAGTACGATTGAAAGTAGTAAAGGACTCGATTTCCAAGCTGTTTTTATCGTCAATGTCGACAATATGCCATTTGCGCTTGAAAAAGACCGTGAGCGAGAAGTTTCGTTACTATATATCGGCATGACAAGGGCGAAAGAATACTTATGTCTGTCTTATTCAGGAGAGTCAGAGTTCACGCGTTATTTTGAACAAGTGCGACTGAGCAGGTTGCAGAAGGAAAAGGAAAAAAACGTAAAATAGGGACAAAAATCAGAAAGGACTCCACATATGAATAATCGTTGGAATGCGTTTATCTACAAATGCTGGGCCCCGGTTTATGATTTCTTTTTTAACCGAGGATTGTTTTATCGAGCAAGAAAACGAGTGTTCGACGGAATGGAGATTCCTAAAGGGAGCAATGTATTGTTTGTCGTAGTTGGGACAGGTGCTGATTTGGAGTTTTTTTGGTTAGATCATGTTCGAGTGGTAGGAATTGATTATTCGCCAGACATGTTAAAAAAGGCAAAACAAAAATATCCATCTGTTGAGTTGAAGCAGATGGACGCACAACATTTATTATTTCCAAACCAATCGTTCGATCTCGTAATCGCTAGTTTAATTCTTTCGGTTGTTCCACATCCTCATCAAGCAATGGCTGAAATGGTGCGTGTGACAAAAAAGGGAGGGCAAATTATTGTATTTGATAAGTTTTCGGATTCAAGGCGCTCGATGTTTAAGCAAATCATCCGTCCATTTCTTCAAGTATTAGGTACTGATATCGGTCGCTCGTTTGAACAACTGTATGAAACATACCAGCAGGAATGTCGAATAGTAGAGGATACGCCGGTTATAATGAAAGGGATGTATCGAAAAATTGTTATAGAGAAAATCTAAGGTAGTGTTATGTATTTGCAACGATTTCAGGCACTGTTCGATTTGCTTTCCACGTTTTACGAACAGGACGTCGCTTTGGCGTCCTTTTTTAGTGACGGCATAAGAAAATAATGACAAACCGTATGGTGCGATGTGAACAGTGCCTGTTGCTGTTCGCTAGAAGGGACTATCGCTTTCTACAGTGACAGTCCTATCTTCTCATTTGTTTTCGGCATGTGTACTTCATATGCATGTAGCCAATTTACATATGTGTAAAATTTTTCTCGGGGGAAATACAAGCAAATTTCTAGAAAAAAAGAGAGAAGGCACTCTATCATAAATGTATGCGTTCCAGGCAAATACATTTAGAAAAGAGGCCTTCTCATGGATAAAATTATAACAAAAATATATGAGCTTTTAAAGGATACTAAGGATTTAATTGCTTTTGAAGAACAACTTCGAATGTATATGTACGAGACGTTTGCTTTATTACTGGGGAAAGTGCTGAGCCAATTGGATAAAGCCATAAAAGAAGAGAAACAAAAGGAAGGTTGGACGGTTGAAAAAACCGATGAAAAAACCATTCAGTTTACGTTTGGGCCGTCCGCTTTAGCCGTACGCTCATGCATGACGAAAATGGGAAGCCCCACTATCCCCTTGATGAGTTGCTGGGCATCAGGAAATACCAAAGGTACAGCTCTTTCGTCGAAGTGAAGGTGGCAGAACTGGCCAACAAAAGTGATTATCGTGAGGTTGCACGAATGCTTGATGAATGGACAGCAGTCCAAATAAGCCATGCAACAGTCGGATCCATTGTAAAACGTGTCGGAAAGGCGCAAGCCCAGGCAGACAAGGAAATGGTGGAGGAACTGGAAGAAGCAGCTTCTTTGCCGGAAAGCAAGAAGACAGACTTTCTGTTTGCGGAAGCTGACGGAGTCCTCGTGCGTGCAACCAAGAAGAAAAAACATATAGAGGTTTGCCATGGCATCATGTACGAAGGCTGGGACAAGAATGGGAAACGAGTGTCTTTAAGAAACCCTAAGTATATTATGACCACACAGCCCGCAGAAGGTTTTTGGAAGGAGTTTCAGGCCTCTTGTGCCCATCACTATTCTTTGGAAAATACGCAGGTGGTGGGCAACAGTGACGGAGGAACCGGCTATGGTGCGGAGAGATTTCAGGAGGCCTTTTCCCAATCGAATCAGCCTGTTTTGGTTCAATTGGATGCTTATCATATCGGGCAGGCAATCAACCGGACGTTCGGATGGAAAAAGAATAAATACAAGGACTTGGTGAAAAAGGCGATAAAGAACCGCGATCTGTGCGCTTTTACTTTAGCGATGGATACGTTTGAAAGTACGCTGGAAGACGAGAAAAAGATCGAGAAAGTGAATGAATTTCGCAAATATATTGTGGGCCATTGGGACCGGATTTTTGATTGGCGGGATAAAGTGGAAAATGCGCCGGAAGATGCAAGAGGGCTGGGTGCAATGGAGTCCAATCAGCGCCAGATCTCCTTTCGCATGAAAAGAAGAGGCATGCACTGGAGTAAAGAAGGCGCGGAAGCCATGGTAAAAGTGAAACAGGGTATCCTAAACGGGACATTAAGAGAGGTTTATTTACAATCTCAGCGAAGAAGCAAAAGAAAGCAAAGGGAGTTTAAAAGGACTGTCAGAGTGTCCGAGCTCCTGCGTCAGCCTGCACGCCCATCCGTTGGGGCAAAAAAGGGCAGTGTCAGCTTATATACAGCGCATTCATCGGCTATGGGGCAGTTATTGAAGGCGTTAAGATAAGGAAGCATGATTTGGCCTATGAACAGAGCCACAGCGCAGCTGCTTGCCATTGACCGCAGCGCCCGATTCTTAGAAGGCGATGGAAGGGGTCGGGGGCCCCGCCAGCGAATACTTAGAATCGGTTTGTCCGTGTTAGCATCGGACACAGGAGAGCCCTAAAGGCTGTTTTATTAGCGAACCTGCGCCGATCCCCCCAACACGGACAAAAGCAAGGTCAATGGTGGCGGACAACATGCAAGGCGCCAAAATTTTGATTTAACGTCCTTTAAAACCCCTGCCCACAACACCATTTTGGCGTTTATTCGATACCATAATCTGTGATTGTTTTGAGAGTACAAAAATAGAGTGCCGAAATCATTGGTATAAAAGCCATACCGAGAAAATCTTGACACATACCCAATTTACTTTCTTGATGCACATCATTGTTGCTTAGGATAAAATAAAAATAGCGCTTTAGCAGTTTATAAAGAAACCATCTCCAGCACTCCACAACTAACCTTATAATTGGACTTAGTTGCAGAAGACATAAAATACAGCAAAAAAAATCAAGGTGAAACAAATGAAAAAACAAATAGTCATATATGGGATGGTTTTGCTAACATTATTACTTTTTTTATTCGGCACATATAAACTAATGAACTCGAGAACATACCAGTTATTTGGAGGATTAACTAGCCACGTAGATACTAACCAAAAAGCAGTTGCATTGACTTTTGATGATGGACCGACAGAAAATGTAGAGAAAATACTACCTCTTTTGGATAAATACAATGCGAAGGCTACCTTTTTTGTAATTGGAAATGAACTGAAGAAAAATTTAAAGTTAGGAAAAGAAATAGCAGAATCTGGACATCAAATTGGAAATCATACATATTCTCATAAGCGAATGATTTTCAAAAAACCTTCTTTTATCAAGCAGGAAATTGAATTGACTAACCAATTGATTCGAAAGACAGGTTATAAAGGTGAAATAGACTTTCGTCCACCTACTGGGAAAAAACTTATTGGTTTACCGTACTATTTAAAAAAGCATCATATAGAAACCATTACGTGGGATCTTGAACCCGACACCTATTATTCTTCAGTTTCTGACAAAGTGAACTATGTAAATAAAAATGTAAAACCAGGGTCCATCATTTTGTTGCATCCAATGTATGATGATACTGGTAACGAACTAAAAACTATAGAAGGAATACTAGATTCTTTATCAAGAAAAGGGTATAAATTTGTCACCGTTAATGAACTGCAGAAGTTGCATAATAAGTAGATGATAGAAAATAGACTTGACCGAGTACTCGGATTAGTTCTTGTTGTATTGAAACGGTGCCAGGCACTGTTCGGGGCTTGTAAAAAAATCGATTGTCGTTTCTGGGGATCCGAAACAGCGTATTTACAAGCGTAGCCCATTTTCATACCGTGAGTTAGGTTTGTACATTGAAGGGCGGAAGACACGGAATTTGCGGACAAACTATCGCTCGACAAAAGAAATTATGAAGCTGGCGAGCAGTTTGCAATTTTTAGATGAAGAAAACGATCGCTTCGATGATCAACGATTTGTGCGGGAAGGGAAGAAACCTAGTATTTATTACTTCCCGTATGCGAGCGAATTGAGTCGTCATCTCAGACGTTCCGCAGCATTTCACCGTTTGTGCGCGATTTTTACCAAGCGGATTATGACGCCTTTGGCTTTGATTCAGCGATTTATTCGAAGTAGAGGTGAGGTTCTATGACTAAAATTCAGTTTGACATTAAACAAAAGATTGCCGTCCTGTCGGAATCAGGGAAGGGATGGAGCAAGGAGCTTAATCTCATTAGCTGGAACGGCTATCCGGCGAAATTTGATATACGGGATTGGGATGTAGCTCATGAGAAAATGGGAAAAGGGGTTACGTTAACAGAGGCAGAGCTGAAGGCGTTGTACCACGCTTTGCAGCGATGGTTTGAAGAAGAAGGAAATGAGGGGAAAGATGTTTCGTGGAACGGTTTATTAGAGCGATGGACACAGCGTTCCCCCTTGTTTATTCAGCAGTTGAAAAATATTTTATTATATTTGCAAGAGCGCCAATACCCGCTGGAGAAGCAAAGACAGCTGCTGTACGCCACCGTTTTTCCTGAGTTTGAAGAGGCGCTCCGTTATGAAATAGAAACTATTCGTAGCATACACGAAGTCGAGTATGCCGAATTTGTCCAATTGCTTCGAACATTAAAACCGGAACAGGTGGAGCAGTTTTTTATGACATTGAAACAGTAAGTGTATCAAGAAAATGGGTTCAAACACTGTTTTCTGAGTTCTTAACAATGAGGTGTATATACGATGACACATGGAAAAATAGATGCCGATAAAAGAGTACTACAGAAAATTTTTTCGCCGGATTTTTGGTTTGTTATACCAGAATACCAACGTTCCTATGTTTGGCAATCGGAAAATATACAGGATTTAATTGACGATTTGTATTACGCATTTATGAATAAACGCGATAGCGAGTATTTCCTTGGTTCACTCGTTTTAAAGCGAACAAAAAATAAAGATTTTGCAGAATATGAAGTGTTAGATGGGCAGCAGCGGTTAACCACATTCTTTTTAATGTTTGCTGTTTTAAGAGATTTGCTAGAAGAACGAGCGTTTAAAAATAACCTTCAGCAGAAAATTTATCAAGAAGCTGATGAACTTGATATGGTACCTGAAAGGCAACGTATTACCTACCAGATTAGGGATCAAGTAGAAGATTTTATAAAGAAATATGTTGTTGCTTTAGATGGAACTACGTTAATTGATGAATTGAAAGTAGAAAAGGAAAAAGATAATGTATCAATTTCCAATATGGCTAATGCGATACTTGTATTAAGAGAGCAGCTAGAAGATAAAGAAGAACTAGGAGAATTTGTTAAATTTATTTTTAATAAAGCGCTGGTTATTTATGTATCAACGGATAATACGGAAGATGCGTTTAGGATGTTTACAATATTAAATGATAGAGGTATCCCTTTAACGAGCGCAGATATTCTTAAATCAATGAACATCGGGCAATTGCATAATGAAAAAGAAATAAAAAAGTATGCGAAATATTGGGAAGAGATCGAGGGGCGTTTTGGAGAGGGATTTGATCGTTTTCTAAACTTCGTCAGAACAATTATCGTAAAAGAGAAAGCGAGAACAAATTTATTGGAAGAATTTGAGGAAAAGATTTATAAAGCTGGTAAGCTGACGCAAGGAAAAGAAACGCTAGATTTTATTAAACGGTATGATGAAGTGTACGAAAATGTCATCGAATTAGCTGATAATGAGTTGAGTAACGCATTTAAAAATCTCATTACTATTATGAAGATAGGATTCCGTTCAGAGGACTGGATACCTCCTGTCATGTATTATTACGCTAAGTTTAAAACAAATAAGATAGATGAATTTTTACAGAAGTTGGAATTTAAATTTGCTGGTGATTGGATTTCTGGGGTAAATTCAACTCCGAGATTAGAAGCAATGAATAATATTTTAAAAGCCATTGAACAAACGGATGCGTCTAATGTGAATGATTTAATAAATAACGATGACATTTTTTCAGTGGATGTGGAGGAGTTTAAGCGGCAGATTAGCGGTAACGTGTACAAAAAACAATATGCAAAGTATTTGTTGTTAAAGATGGAGTATTTATTGGGGGATAACACCGTTCATTTATCTGGTTATAAAAACATAAGCGTGGAGCATATTTTGCCACAAAATCCGGATAAGAATAGTCAATGGGTACAAGATTTCACGGAGGACGAGAGAGCGTATTGGACAGATAAAATTGCTAACCTTGTCCTCATTAGCAAGAGAAAAAATAGTTCGTTAAGTAACTTAGATTTTAAGCAGAAAAAGGAACGTTACTTAAAAGGACATATGGACGTTTTCAAAGGAAGCAAAGTATTTATTGACCAGAAAGATGAGTGGACACCAAAGGTTTTAGAAGAACGACAGCGACAAATGATCGATTTGTTGGCAAGACGCCCATAAAAAACGAACCATCGGATGATAATCAATGGCCGTATATCAATTTTACGCACTCATTCAAAAGGACGAAGAGGACGATGGCCATATCGTCACTTTTCCAGATTTGGACAACTGCTTTACTTACGGAGAAACGTTGGTGGAGGCAGTAGAGATGGCAGAGGATGTATTGTTGACAATGCTCGACTATATGGAAGAAATAGGGGAGGACATTCCTGTTGCTTCTTCTGTCGAAAAATTAAAGGAACTGTTGCCTAGCGGAGCCAGCCTTGTAAATATTGAGATTGATACAGATATACTAACAAACGTGGGCTAGTTTCCGTGATTTTAGCGAGAAAGCTCCTGTCTTTAGGCATAGGAGTGGAATCACATTTCATCGTCTTGAATCGGACGCACAGGGCGCAAGGCACCATCGAGTAGGGTCTTGCGGAACAAAGGCGGGTTCTGCACGTAGGTGTACGGAAAAACCTTTTGTACGCAAGAACCCCGCGAATTTAGTCGTTGGGAGATTCAGAGATTGGCTACCGTAGGCAACGGTACGAGCGACTAATAGATGAAGGGGCATTTTTATGAGAAGATTATCACAAATGACCATAGATGAATTATATGATCGTGAGGAACAACTTCTTGAAGAGTTAAATAGCGATGAGGCAAAAGATTGGATTTATCATGAAATTGTAGGTGTGTATGAAGAAATATGCCGTCGCTTATCGAGATGTTCGATAGAAGAGAGAAAAGAACACGGGTTTGAATATGTGAAAAAACAGCTAGTCAAATATTTGATTCGTTACGGGACGTATTTGAAAACGCAGCTGAAAAAAGATGAGCGTATGGCGAAAACAGCGTTTCAAAAAGCGTTGAGATATGATTCGGAAAATCCGATTGCCCATTATCGTCTCGGATTTTTAGCGTATAAGGAGAAAGAGTACGCAACGGCGCAGCGTTACTTTGAAAAAGCGCTTGAATATCAAAAGGGATATTCGAATCCGGAGTTTTGTTTAAATGAACGACAGCTATATTATGCGCATCTGTATTTAGCGAATAGCGCCTTGTTTATCGCAGAAAAAAGGTATCGATCGCTTGAGAAATTTCCTGATTATATAAACGATCAAGGTGCGCCTGCGGAACTTTCGTTTTTGCATGAGTTGCTACAGCGAAACGAAAATATTTTAACGATGCAAGCATTTACGAAATGGACGTCGAGCGGAAAAGAGTATTGTTCAAAAGAACAATGTGAACAAGTGATGATGAATCCTCCTAAAAATACAGTCGTTCTTTATTTTTCCGATCGCGAAAATATTGTCGCCTATGGTGACAAAGAAGTGAGCTTACCACGCGATCCTGCGGAAATGCTTTGTTATTTTTTAGTGAAGACAAATGAAGCGCGTCCGGCAACGAAATATGATTTGGAGGCATTTTTTCAATTGAGACGGGATGGGGACATTCCTACAAATACGTTCGTTCAAAAAATAAGGCGTCTTCGGGAAAGGCTGCGATATGTTCAAGTGCCTGATCTGATCGACTCATGTCAGTTTCGAGGAGAAACCGCCTACTATTATAACGGCTCTGTCGATTATATCGTCATGTATCGCAGTGACTATACGTTTTTGTTTCGTGATGAGTTGTGATGACATGTGTGTCATCGCTCTTTTTTTATACTAAGTTTGTAAATAATGAAAAGGAGCGATGATGAGATGAAAACATGGAATCAATTATTTACTCGCCAAGGGTTTGTGGTAGAGGAAAAAAGTCCAAATGAGTTTATTTGCACGAATGAGAGAAAAGAAAACGTTGAGTTTTTATTGAAAAGTTTGGACGTAGCGAATGTCGATTATACGTTTTGGAACGATGTATTAACGATTGATAATCCGCCGATTAGCGAAAAACAATGGCTCCAAGCAGTCGATTTTCCAAAGCGTGGAGTTTGGGAAGCAATCGGGGTAGAAGAACCGAAAGTATTTGAGTTAGATACGTATATGAGCGGTGTCATTCGTGAGTTGAATCGTCTTGGATTGCGTACAGTGTATTGTTGTGATGGTCATGGTCAAAGTCGTCCTTATGTATCTTTCGGTGAGCAGACGAATATGGAAAAAGTGATGCAGTTGTTCCATGCATTGCAAGTCGATGTGAATTTGCGGCCGTCTCGTTTTCCTAGGGTCGTGTTTTCCGTAAAAAGAGAACGACTCCTTGATCTTGCTGAACAAATGCGGAAAGTACAAATCGATTGGTTAGAACAAGGGGAAGCCTATATCCGCAAAATGCTATTTCTTCATGAGCTTGAAGAATTGCTTAGCGTTTCAGGGGAAAGTGGAAATGAACATAATATTCGCTCTGTCGTATATGAAAAACTTGCGCCACATGTCGATCGCATCACAATCGATCGCTACGGAAATTTGCTGGCGCAAAAGAAATGCAAAACAGGACATGGGCCAACGATTTTGTTGAATGCGCATTTAGATACGGTAGAATCCTTCGTACTAGGAAGAACGATTGTGAAACAAGGAGCGATTTGGTCGAGCAGCGAAGGGATTTTAGGAGCGGATGATCGCGCTGGGGTGGCTGTGTTGCTTGAAATAGCGAAATGGCTTGACACATCTTCATTTAACGGAACAATAAAATTTGTTTTTACCGTAGAAGAAGAGTGCGGACTTGTTGGAGCGCGGAAGCTAGAGAAATATTTTCTATGGGATGTAGATGCGGCGATTGTCGTTGATCGGCGGAGAACAGGGGATATCGTCACATCATGCGGCACGATTCAGCCATTTTGCGATATTCGCTACGGACAGTTTTTTGAACAAGTAGCGTACGATGCGGGGTTAACTGGTTGGAAATGTACTGCTGGTGGGAGCAGCGATACGAGAATTTGGGCAGAACAGGGCATTCAAAGTGTAAACTTATCTGCAGGATACGAGTGGGAACATACGGACGACGAAACATTAGATACGGATGCTTGCTACGGAACGGTGCAACTCATTCAAGCGGTGCTTAATCAATGGCGAGACTTTTCAACAATGTTGCGTGATTTGCGTCGTGGTGATCGAAACGATGTGTGTTATGTTGGTCGAAATGATTTACGTCGTGTTGATCGAAAAGTTGTCAAAGTGGAGAGAGTGTCAAAAGTGAAATCGAAGCAGATGGAATGATCGATTTTGCATTGTGAAAAGGACGTCGCTTAGGCGTCCTTTTGGTGGTGTACTCGGCATGGGTGTAATCTATAGGGTGATAGTCCCGAGCTGCGAAGGCAGAAGTAGCAGTTAGCTTAACGAAAGGGTGTCCGTGGTGACGCGGAATCTGAAGGAAGCGAGCGGCAAACTTTAAGGTCTCTCGGAACACGAACCTCATATAAGGCTAGGTATGATTGAGTGAGTTGCATAACAAAACAAAGCTCTTTCTGTCGAAGGTCATATCGAGTAAATGAGGCGGATAGATGGTGTGAAAGTGCAT
>NZ_JBYLHW010000053.1:0-18467 GCF_057747715.1 Bacillus sp. JST-5
GATTATTGTCAGTACGCTTCGATAACATCCTAAATTTCCCCCGTTAACCAAGAATTCTATCCCTATTATACAAAAAAGCCTGTAGATTTGGCCCCTAAGTTAGGGACTTTGTCTACAAGCTGAGAACAAGCAAATAGCTTGTTCTATTTTTTTTAGCTGAACATAACTATTTAATATAAGAAATATTGAATCGGGGGATGTATATGAGCCAATATTACGAGCCTTCCAATGTTAAAAATACGGTACAAGATCATGATATTATTATGAGAAGCAGACGTATTCTAGATATTACAGGAGTAAAACATGTCGAAAGCTTTGACAATGAGGAATTTTTATTAGAAACGGTCATGGGTTTGCTCAATATTAGAGGGCAAAATTTACAAATGAAGAACTTAGATGTTGATAAAGGAGTTGTTTCCATAAAAGGGAAAATTTTTGAGATTGTATATGTGGATGAATATCAAGGGGAGAAAGCTAAAGGTTTCTTTAGCAAGTTGTTTAAATGAGTTTAACAGTACAATTTTATACAATGCTTTCCATGATCGCCATGGGAAGCTTTTTTGGGGCGGCTTTAGACACATATAGCCGCTTTTTAAAAAGAAATAAAAGAAAGAAATGGATTATTTTTATTAATGATATATTATTTTGGCTTTTTCAAGGTTTAGTAATATTTTATGTATTATATACGGTAAATAAAGGAGAAGTTAGATTTTATATATTTTTAGCCTTATTATGTGGCTATGCGGCATATCAAAGTCTATTGAAACGAATATATCTTAACCTACTTGAGAAGATCATTAGAATCAGTATATCCTTTTATAAAATGATGGTCCATGCAGTCCAATTGTTTATCGTAAAACCTATTCGATCGCTAATTTCTTTATTAATTGCTATAGGTACATCAATATTACTCATGTTAAAATCCTTACTTCTTTTCATCTGGAAGATTATGAAATGGCTATTTTTTATATTCAGATATCCAATTCAACTCATCTTAAATGTTTTTTGGAAAATAGTTCCGAAGAACGTTAAAAATTTTTTCATAAGTATGTATAATAAAATGAAAGGATTTTTCTCAAGAATAAAGAATAGGTTTAATAAGGATAAAAATTGAGGAGAGACGGGGATGAATAGCAAAACAAATAAGCGGACCATCACACCTTTGAATGAAACATATATAATAAAGCATGAATTAAAACAAAAACATGAAGCTAAAAAGCGGAAGCTGCTATATCGCCGTTTGTCCGTATTTTTTGTGATGGTTTCAATAGTTTCTTACTTTTTAATAAATACCTTGATTTCTCAGTCGAAAACAATAAAAGCAAAGCAAGAAGAATTGAGTCAATTAGAGACAAAGTTTTCTGAACTTCAAAAACAACAAAAATTGCTAGAGGAAGAAATTATAAAACTGAATGATGATGAGTATATAGGGAAGTTGGCACGTAAAGAATATTATTTATCTGATGAAAATGAAATTATATTTACAATTCCTGAAGAAAACGATAAGAATAAAGACAAAAAAAAGGAAAAAGGAGACTCTAATTGACACATAATTTTAATCTTGGCTATAATATATATTAAAGTTTTATTTTTTTAAATTTAAGGAGGAAATACTTTTTTATGTCAATTGAAGTAGGCAGCAAGTTACAAGGCAAAGTAACAGGTATCACTAATTTTGGAGCGTTCGTAGAGCTGCCAGAGGGCTCAACGGGTCTAGTTCATATCAGCGAGGTTGCAGATAATTACGTAAAGGACATTAACGAACATCTAAAAGTTGGCGACCAAGTAGAAGTGAAAGTTATCAATGTTGAGAAAGATGGTAAGATTGGCCTGTCAATAAAAAAGGCAAAGGAAAGAAAAAATGAACCTTCTCAACGTTCAAATCGTTCCAATAAAGGAGATCGTTCTTCAAAAGAAAGTTTTGAGCAAAAAATGGCTCGATTCTTAAAAGAAAGTGAAGATCGACTTTCATCTTTAAAACGTAGTGTTGATTCAAAACGGGGCGGAAGAGGTGCTAGACGCGGGTAACTTGCTGTCTTTGATCCGATATAAATATAAGAAGTTCCGTTTTCAATAATAAATGTTGTCTATACTGCTCGTTCAACGGGCAGTTTTTTGTTTTGATTGATTACATACATGTTTTCAATATGGCACTTCTACAAATGTCGTGGTATAAACATTTAGTCATAGAAAAAATTAAAGGGCATGAAAAAAGCACCTCAAGTGATGTTTGAGGTGCTTTCTCTATTTTATGACCCGTACGGGATTCGAACCCGTGTTACCGCCGTGAAAGGGCGGTGTCTTAACCACTTGACCAACGGGCCAATAGAAGTAGCGGCGGAGGGAATCGAA
This sequence comes from Bacillus sp. JST-5, assembly GCF_057747715.1. Lineage (NCBI taxonomy): Bacteria > Bacillati > Bacillota > Bacilli > Caryophanales > Bacillaceae > Bacillus > Bacillus sp. JST-5. Next base: position 2,353 of record NZ_JBYLHW010000053.1, read on the forward strand.
CCCACGACCTCACGGGTATGAACCGTACGCTCTAGCCAGCTGAGCTACGCCGCCATATTAAAACGACAAGAACTATATTACAAAGTTTTTTAGTACCTGTCAATGAAAAATCAAAAAAATTTTATGGTCTAATGAGTACAATTAATGTTTTTAAAAGTAATTTGTGAAGAATAACAGCAATGTTTTTTATTACTGTAATAAACTAATATTCCATTCGCAAGGGTGATTTTTCTACATTCTTAAAATTTTCCGCTGTTTTTTTCATTTATGTCGAAATGCGAGAACCCCTTTATTATCAATGTTTTATTATATGAATTCAAAAATAGACATTGATTAAATAAATAAAAAAAACTCAAAATTATGTTTACTTTTTAAATAATCCGTTGAGACTAGTCGAATATTTCTCATTTTTAAAATAGTAATTTTGACAAAGTTTACAGCCTGTCCCATATATAATATCCCTTAAATTAGTTCGGAAGAGGGAGTGTATAATCAATGGAAAAAGTAGAACGGATGATCTTTGAACCCATGAAGGAATCAAGTATTCAAATGGATCGAATGGATTGGAGTAATGCAATTGGAAAATTGAATAAAAGGTTGGCGGACCTTTTCATTGGGAAGGGAATACTCTTATTTCTCATTGGATTTTTATTGGGTCGAGCGTTTATTTTGTCTACTTTATCACCTTTTGGATTACCATTCTTTGCTTCAGTTTATCTAATTAGAAGAGACCGTGCACCGTTAGTATTAATTGGATTAGTCGGTGGTTCCTTAACCGTTTCTGTTATTGACTCTATTTACGTTTTCGGAGGAAGCTTATTTTTCCTACTCCTATATCGAACTACTCAAAGTTTAAGAAAAGATCATTTAAAGTCTTTGCCGTTTTATATATTTGTTACCATTCTTCTCTTTCGAATGGGATTAATTTTTATGTCTAAAGGACAAATATCCTTATATGATTTAATGATGACAGGTGTGGAAGCAAGTCTTGGTTTTGTATTAACGTTAATTTTTATTCAAAGTATCCCATTTTTTACAATGAGTCGAAATCGACAACATTTAAAAACAGAAGAAATTGTCTGTTTAATTATTCTGCTCGCATCTGTTATGACAGGGACGATAGGTTGGACCATTTACGGTCTTTCCATTGAAAATATTTTTTCCAGATATCTAATCCTTATTTTTTCTTTTGTGGCTGGAGCAACTGTTGGCTCTACTGTCGGTGTTGTTACAGGATTAATTTTCGGGTTGGCAAATGTTACAAGTTTCTCGCAAATGAGTTTACTTGCATTTGCTGGATTATTAGGTGGATTGTTAAAAGAAGGGAAAAAATTAGGTGTTTCAGTTGGTCTATTTATTGCTACATTACTTATAAGTATGTATGGTGAAGGAATATCTACTCTTCAATTATCAATTTATGAGACTCTTGTTGCAATTATTCTCCTATATTTAACTCCTAAAGGTTTTACATCAGGACTTGCAAAAAGTATACCTGGGACAGCAGAATATTCAGCAGAACAGCAACAGTACATGAGAAAAATTAGGGATGTAACTGCTCATCGTGTAGCACAATTTTCCTCTATGTTTCATGCCTTATCGAAAAGTTTTTCACAATATGACATAAATGACGACAATGATGATGATCGTGAATTAGATTATTTTTTAAGCAATGTGACGGAAAAAACATGTCAAACATGCTTTAAAAAAGAGATTTGTTGGGCGAAAAATTTCACAAAAACTTATGACTTAATGAAACATACAATGTTTGAATTAGAAGAAAACAATGGGAATTTATCTCAATGGACGAATAGGGAATGGGTCAAACATTGCGTTCGTAATGATAAAGTCATAGATGCCATTCAAAAAGAATTGAACTATTATTTGGCTAATAAAAAATTGAAAAAACAGGTGAAAGAAAGTAGAAGGCTAGTGGCCGATCAATTATTAGGTGTATCAGAGGTAATGAGTAACTTTGCAAAAGAAATTCAAAGGGAAAGAGATAATCATGAAAAACAAGAAGAGCAAATTTTAAATGCTTTACAATCCTTTGGCATTGAGATTAACCATGTTGAAATTTATAGCCTTGAACAGGGAAATGTTGATATCGATATGACAATCCCTTATTGTCAAGGTCACGGACAATGTGAAAAGCTGATTGCCCCATTGTTATCTGATATTTTAGGAGAAAATATTGTAGTCAAGTCAGAGGAATGTGCACAAGTACCAAATGAATACTGTTACGTGACTTTTCGTTCAGCTAAAGCTTTCACAGTTGAAACAGGAGTTGCCCATGCGGCAAAAGGTGGCGGTCTAATTTCCGGGGACAGTTATTCAATGATTGAATTAGGTGCAGGGAAGTATGCTATTGCTATAAGTGACGGTATGGGAAATGGAGAAAAAGCTCATTATGAGAGCAATGAAACATTAATGTTGTTGAAAAAAATACTGCAATCCGGAATAGAAGAAAAGGTAGCGATAAAATCTGTCAATTCCATTTTAACCCTTAGAACAACAGATGAAATTTTTTCAACATTAGATTTAGCGATAATAGATTTAAAAGATGCTCATTCCAAATTTTTGAAAATTGGCTCTTCACCAAGTTTTGTTAAAAGAGGAGATCGTGTATTTAAAATAGAAGCAAGTAATTTACCTATTGGTATTGTGCAAGATTTTGAAGTAGATGTTGTATCAGAGCAATTAAAAGCAGGGGATTTATTAATTATGATGAGTGATGGAGTTTTTGAAGGACCAAAGCATATAGAAAATCCTGATTTATGGATGAAGCGAAAAATTCGAGAGATCGAAACAAATGATCCTCAAGAAGTTGCAGATTTATTATTAGAAGAAGTTATTCGGACAAAATCAAAATATATTGATGATGATATGACTGTGATTGTTGCTAAAATTAACCACAATATTCCAAAATGGTCAGCAATTCCTGCACCAATTAAAAAACGTGCATAATTTCTCACATTTTTAAAATAATAATAAATTTACGCTTTTAAGATAGTATAAATTCCCCTCCATTCGTCGAAGATGGTAATAACTTTATTGCGGAGGGGAGTTTTATGAAAACAGGAACGTTAAAACAAATTTTATTAATTACTGACGGCTGTTCAAACCAAGGGGAAGACCCCATTGCGATGGCAGCATTAGCAAAAGAACAAGGAATTACCGTTAATGTTATTGGAGTAATGGAAAACGATGTCATTGATGAACAAGGAATGCAAGAAATTGAAGGGATTGCCCTTTCAGGTGGTGGAGTTAGCCAAGTTGTTTATACGAAACAATTATCACAAACCGTTCAAATGGTGACTCGAAAAGCAATGACACAAACTATTCAAGGAGTAGTTAATCAAGAACTAAGACAAATATTAGGTTCTTCAGCATCTATGGAAGAGCTTCCTCCTGAAAAAAGAGGAGAAATCATGGAAGTTGTTGATGAACTAAATGAAACTGTTAACTTAGAAGTATTGATACTAGTTGATACAAGTGCAAGTATGAAACATAAACTTCCGACTGTAAAAGAAGCATTATTAGACTTATCTTTAAGTCTCAATGCGAGAATGGGAGACAATAAATTTGCGGTTTTTGTATTTCCCGGGAAAAGGAAAGATGTCGAAAAATTGCTAGATTGGACACCTAAACTCGAATCATTAACGACTATTTTTTCTAAACTAACACCAGGTGGAATTACTCCGACAGGTCCAGCAATTAGAGAAGCGATTTCATATTTCGAGAAAAAACGTTCATTAAGGAGTTTGTTAAGAAGAGATGATGAATCAATCTTTGAAGAGTCTGTCTAGTATTACCTATGGAACGGTAGTGATAGGAAAATGGCATCGAAATCGATATCGCATTATAAAACAACTCGGATATGGAGCAAATGGGGTAGTCTACTTGGCAGATTGGAATGGAAAAAAAGTAGCTATAAAAATGAGCAATAATAGTGTTTCGATTACATCGGAGGTTAATGTATTAAAATCGTTCTCCAAGGTCCAAGGGTATGCCCTCGGACCTTCTTTGATTGATATCGATGATTGGGCAAAAGAAGGAACTTTTATTCCATTTTATGTTATGGAGTATATCGAAGGGTTAAATTTTGTGCAGTTTATTCAAAAAAATGGTTATACATGGGTGCCAATATTAATTCTTCAATTACTAAATGATTTGCATCAATTGCATATGCAAGGCTGGGTATTTGGAGATTTGAAACCTGAAAATTTAATTGTTTCTAATCCACCACCAAAAATTAGATGTATAGATGTCGGAGGAACTACTTTACAAGGAAGGGCAATTAAAGAATATACCGAGTTTTTTGATCGCGGATATTGGGGATTAGGTGGCAGAAAAGCAGAACCATCCTATGACTTATTTGCTGTTGCCATGGTCATGATAAATGCGTTCTATCCAAAAAAATTTGAAAGGAAACAATCGGGACTTTTACAACTAAAAGAAATAATAAAAAATCATCGTGAACTTTCCCAATATGAAGGAGTATTAATAAAAGCTTTAAGCGGGAAATATCAATCAGCTTTAGAAATGAGAGATGATATTATCGATAACTTAAATAAGTATACTGTTAAGAAAACAATAAAGAATAAAACAAATATGCATAAAAAATCTGTAAATAAACCTTCCAGCCAGAATGGTGTATACAAAAGCAAAAAAAGTAGTCTATTTGAAACGGTCTTTATCGTTTTTGTTATTAGTCTTTTTTATGCTTTATATGTAATAGCAAAAATTTATTAAAAAATTTTTTTGAAATTTAATAATCTATCATTTTTTACCGATTTATTGGTAAAATATATGAAAGAATATAAAAAATGCTCAAGTTAAAGTAAGGGACGATATATCATGCTGGAACAAAACGTACAGCAATTTATTAACCGCCACCAATTATTGCATCAAAATGATAAAATCTTAGTTGGAGTATCTGGCGGGCCAGATTCATTGGCACTTCTCCATTTTTTGAAGGAAAGGAAACATCAATGGGGATTTACCATTGTAGCAGCTCATGTCGACCATATGTTTAGAGGTAAACAATCCTATGATGAACTTCTGTATGTGCAAAAGCTTTGTGAGGAATGGGGCATCGAGTTTATAGGAGAACAAATATACGTTCAAAAAATTATGGAAGAACAAAAGACAGGACTTCAAGAGACAGCTCGTAAGGTACGATACAACTTTTTTTCAAAAGTGATGAAAGAGAAAAATTTAAATGTGCTTGCACTAGCTCATCATGGAGATGACCAAATTGAAACCATTTTAATGAGGTTAACACGGGGAAGTGATTGGAAGGGAAGAGCCGGTATTCCAGTCAAAAGAAAGTTTGGACAAGGATTTATTGTTCGACCATTCTTATGTGTAACAAAAGATGAAATTGAAGATTATTGCAAGAAACACTCTCTTCATCCAGTATATGATCCAAGTAATAAAAAACTAGATTATAGTCGAAATCGATTTAGACAAAAAATATTACCATTTTTAAAAGAGGAAAATAAAAATGTGCATATCCATTTTCAAAGATATAGTGAAGAATTACAAGAGGATCATTCATACTTAATGGAATTAACTGTCCAACAAATGAATAAATTAATGAGGAAGAAATGTGAAAAATATTATGAAATAACAATAGAACCGTTTTTATCTATGCCTTTGCCTTTACAAAGAAGAGGGATTCATCTAATATTAAACTATCTCTATAAAGAAATTCCTCCTTCATTATCCGCCGTACATATTGATTCAATATTAAGGCTGTTAAATAATCCTTTCAATCCATCGGGAATGTTGAATTTACCTAATGGATTAAAGGTTGAACGTTCCTATAATATATGTTCATTTCATTTTCCATCCAATAAGATGATTCCGTATAATTATTTATGGGACCTTACGCATAATATTGAACTCCCGGATGGAAGCATCCTAACAGTTAATAATTTCAAGGGAAATAATGTACGTGGGAATAATGTTTTTATATTAGATTTAAACAAAATACCACTCCCTCTTTACATAAGAACTAGAGAAAATGGAGATCGAATTCAATTAAAAGGTATGAATGGTTCAAAGAAAATTAGTGATATTTTTATTGATGAAAAGATACCAAAAAAGTATAGGGACTATTGGCCAGTAATTACAAATAGTCACGGGGAAATAATCTGGATCCCGGGATTAAAAAAATCAAATTATGAAGCAAATGTAGATGGTAATATAGCTGGCACCTATATTATTCTTAAATATGAGAAGAATCAGGATAGCTAATTTTAGGGGGCATTATTAGATGAAGCAAGATATTGAAAGAATTTTAATCAGCGAAGAAGAAATTCAAGCAAAAATAAAAGAAATGGCAGCACAATTAACCGAGGAATATAAAGACAGATTTCCACTTGCGATAGGTGTACTAAAAGGTGCAATGCCTTTTATGGCAGATTTATTAAAAAATGTTGATACATATCTAGAAATGGATTTTATGGATGTTTCTAGTTATGGGAGTGGAACGGTTTCTTCCGGTGAAGTAAAAATTTTAAAAGACCTTGATACTTCTGTAGAAGGAAGAGATATTTTAATCATTGAGGATATTATCGATAGTGGTCTAACACTTAGTTATTTAGTTGAATTATTTCGATATCGCAAGGCAAAATCAATAAAAATTGTTACTTTATTAGATAAGCCTAGTGGGAGAAAGGCGGACATTAAAGCAGACTTAGTTGGTTTTATCGTACCAGATGAGTTTGTAGTTGGTTATGGGTTGGATTACGCTGAAAAATACCGCAACCTTCCATTTATTGGGGTTTTAAAACCTGAAGTTTACTCAAAAAATGATTAATATCCATGAGTGTAATTTCTTGTAATGGTATAAATATCTATGATACTATTTACTATAGTTTGTTTCCCTTAGGAGGAGGTCAGGGATGAATCGTATCTTCCGTAATACTATTTTTTATTTACTAATATTTCTTGTCATCATAGGTGTTGTCAGTTTTTTTAATGATAATAATGAACCGACAAAACAAATTAGTTATGGAGAATTTATTACTTACTTAGAAAAAGGTGAGGTAGATTCCATTACCTTGCAACCCGAAAGACAAGTATATGAGGTTCGAGGTAAGTTAAAGGGAACTAGTGAAAATGAATTCTTCTTAGTAAATATCCCACTTGGAAATAGTGGAGCTTTACAAAAGATAGATCAAATAGCTACTACGAATAATACAAAAATTGAATATTTAATGGCTAGGGAAACTAGTGGTTGGGTATCATTTTTTACCACTATGATTCCGTTTATCATTATATTTATCTTATTCTTCTTTTTACTTAACCAAGCTCAAGGCGGCGGAAGTCGTGTCATGAACTTTGGGAAAAGTAAGGCGAAATTATATAGTGAAGATAAGAAAAAAGTACGCTTTAAAGATGTAGCTGGAGCCGATGAAGAAAAGGCTGAATTGGTTGAAGTGGTTGAGTTCTTAAAAGATCCACGTAAATTTGCTGAATTAGGAGCAAGAATCCCTAAAGGTGTACTATTAGTTGGACCTCCTGGAACGGGTAAAACGCTGCTTGCAAGAGCGGTTGCCGGGGAAGCAGGTGTTCCATTTTTCTCAATAAGCGGTTCGGACTTTGTTGAGATGTTCGTTGGTGTAGGTGCATCTCGAGTAAGAGATTTATTTGAAAACGCTAAGAAAAATGCTCCTTGTATTATTTTTATTGATGAAATAGATGCAGTTGGTCGTCAACGTGGTGCTGGACTTGGTGGAGGACATGATGAAAGAGAGCAAACGTTAAACCAATTACTCGTTGAGATGGACGGATTTGGAGCTAATGAAGGAATCATTATTATTGCCGCTACAAACCGACCGGATATTTTAGACCCTGCATTATTACGTCCAGGTCGTTTCGATAGACAAATTACCGTTGATCGTCCAGATGTTAAAGGACGGGAAGCTGTATTACGTGTGCATGCTCGAAATAAACCGCTAGATGAATCTGTTGATTTAAAAACGATCGCCATGAGAACACCGGGATTTTCTGGTGCTGATCTTGAGAACTTATTAAATGAAGCTGCATTAGTTGCCGCACGCCAAAATAAAAAGAAAATTGATATGTCAGACGTAGATGAAGCAACTGATCGTGTAATTGCCGGTCCTTCGAAAAAGAGCCGTGTGGTTTCTGAAAAAGAACGTCGCATTGTTGCTTTTCATGAAAGTGGACATACGATTATTGGAGTTACGCTTGATCAAGCAGACTTCGTTCACAAAGTTACAATTGTTCCTCGTGGTCAAGCAGGTGGTTATGCTGTTATGCTACCTAAAGAAGACCGTTTCTTAATGACAAAACCAGAATTACTAGACAAAATAACTGGTTTATTAGGTGGTCGCGTAGCTGAGGAAATAGTTTTCGGTGAAGTAAGCACAGGTGCACATAATGACTTCCAACGTGCAACAAGCATTGCTCGCCGAATGGTAACCGAATATGGTATGAGTGATAAACTTGGACCATTGCAATTTGGACAATCTCAAGGTCAAGTATTTCTAGGAAGGGATTTCCATAACGAACAAAATTATTCTGATCAAATCGCCTACGAAATAGATCTTGAAATACAAAGAATCATTAAAGAGTGTTATGAAAGAGCTAAAAATATTATCACAGAAAAACGTGAGAAGTTGGATTTGATTGCCCATACATTGCTTGAAGTGGAAACTTTAGATGCTGAACAGATCAAGCATTTAATGGAAAATGGGACATTACCTGATCGAAGCGGCAACAGTCAAGAAGAAGTGAAAGTCAATATTTCTGGGAAAAAAGAAGAGTCAACCATTAGCAAAATTCAAGAAGAAAAACAGAACGATTCTTCTCCAGAAAAGACAAGCGATGAATCCGAAGATGACAAATAAGATTAAAGGAACTCCCCGTACAAATTTAGTACGGGGTTTTTATATAGAAAAAATTTCTTCGTTCTTATAAAATGGGAATTATCCATAATCGATTTTGTATGTTATGATGTTTGCAGTAAACAAGAGATGAAAAAGTGGTGAGAACATGATTTTTGTATTAGACGTAGGCAACACTAATATTGTCCTAGGAGTTTATGATAAAGATGAGCTGATTCATCATTGGCGAATTGAAACGAATCGTAATAGGACAGAAGATGAATATGGAATGATTATTAAGTCCCTTTTCGACCATGCTGAAATTTCAATGGGAGAGATCGAAGGTATCATTATTTCTTCAGTCGTACCACCAATTATGTTGGCACTTGAAAAAATGTGTCATAAATATTTTAATATTAAACCAATTATTGTTGGACCTGGAATTAAAACGGGGTTAAATATAAAGGCAGATTATCCTCAACAGGTTGGAGCCGATCGAATTGTAAATGCAGTGGCTGCAATTCATGAGTACGGTGCCCCATTAATCATTGTAGATTTTGGAACAGCAACTACCTATTGTTATGTAAATGAAAACGGTGAATATATGGGCGGAGCCATAGCACCTGGAATAAAAATTTCAACTGAAGCATTATATTCAAGAGCGGCAAAACTGCCACGCATAGAAATTGCTGCACCGAAGGAAATCGTTGGGAAGAATACTGTCTCAGCCATGCAGTCGGGCATTGTTTACGGATACGTTGGACAAGTGGAAGGAATCGTCAAAAGAATGAAGGAGCAGAGCAAAAAAGTTCCGACAGTTATAGCAACGGGTGGACTTTCCGAATTAATTGCAAAGGAATCCGATTGTATAGATATTATTGATCCATATTTGACGTTAAAAGGACTTCTAATCATTTATAAAAGAAACAAGACCAATCAGAGAAAATAGCTATTTGGAAGGAGCAACAGAATGGGTGATTATTTAGTAAGAGCATTAGGTTATGATGGACAAGTTCGTGCATATGCTGTTTGTACAACAGACACAGTTGCAGAAGCGCAGCGTAGACATGGTACGTTGGCGACAGCGTCTGCGGCGTTAGGTCGCGCAATGACCGCTGGAGTTATGATGGGTTCAATGTTAAAAGGTGATAGTAAAATTACAATAAAAATAGAGGGTGGAGGCCCTATAGGAGTAATCCTTGTAGATGCAAATGCAAATGGAGATGTCCGCGGTTATGTGACTAATCCTCACGTACATTTTGATTTAAACGAAAAAGGAAAATTAGATGTTCGCAGAGCTGTTGGAACAAACGGGGTTTTAACAGTAGTAAAAGATTTAGGGTTAAAAGAACATTTTTCAGGGCAAGTCCCAATTATTTCAGGTGAACTCGGAGAGGATTTCACTTATTATTTTGTTTCTTCTGAGCAAGTTCCTTCATCTGTTGGAGTAGGGGTACTAGTTAATCCAGACCACAGTATTGCTGCTGCTGGAGGATTTATTTTACAACTAATGCCTGGTGCCACAGAAGAAACCATTTCATCTTTAGAAAGGCGATTACAATCGATCAAACCTGTATCAACCATGGTTAATGAAGGGATGACACCGGAACAAATATTAGGTGAGCTATTGGGAGACAATTTAAAGATTTTGGATCAATTAGAAGTAAGATTTAAATGCAATTGCTCGAAAGACAGGTTTCAAAATGCCCTAATTAGTTTAGGTGCCAAAGAAATAGAAGATATGATTGAAGAAGATGGTAAGGCAGAAGTACAATGTCATTTTTGTAATGAAGTATACCATTTTACAAAAGAAGAACTTATAGAATTAAAAAAAGAAGCTAAATAAAAAGATAGAGGTCGGGAGAGGAGACTCTTGAGTAAAAGACTGCTTATATACGTAATAATGGGTCTTATCCTTACTAATTGTTTGACAGTTGCCTATATGTTATCAGATAAAAAAAGCATTAACGCTTCTAGTGATATTCTAGATGGAAAAGAGGAAGTAGTAGCTAAAGTAGGTAATGAAAATATTACTCGTGAAACTTGGCTTTTAGAAATAGAAAAAAAGTATGGAAAAGATGTACTTGAAGGACTAATAAACCAGAAAATCGTTAAAAAACTTAAAGAGAAATACAAAATCTCCATTGATCCTATTGAAGTAGAAAGAGAACTAAGAATGTTAAAGATTATGTACTCAGGCACTTTGAATGGGGAAACTTTCAATGAAAAAGAATGGGAAGAACAAATTGAAAATAGCCTTGTCATTGAAGAAATAATTACGAAAGATGTTTCCATAGACAAAAAAGAAATTGAACAGTATTATGAACAGAATAAAATGTTTTATAACTTTCCAGATTACTATCATTTATCACATATTGTAGTAAGAACATTAGATGAGGCCCAACAGATAGTAGGGGAATTAGAAAAGGGAGGAAATTTTCAAACCTTAGCAATGGAATGGTCTGTTGATCCTTTATCAGCTACATCAGGCGGAAATATTGGATTTATTGCTGAAGGTGACGAGCATTATCCAGAAAAATATGTAGAAGAAGCTAAAAAGCTTAAAGCAAATCATTGGAGCAATCCAATTAAAACAGACATAGGATATGCAATTATTTTCTTACATGAACATGTTAAAGGTGTACATTATAGTTTTGACCAGATGAAAAACCAAATTAGAAGACAAATTGCACTTAAACAGCTCGATGCCCCTATGTCTATCCGTCATTTTTGGGATGAAATTGGAGTTCATTGGTTTTATGGAGATACGAATGGGTAGCATAGAAAAATCTATGCTATTTTTTTTGGGATAGTTTTTGAATAAGACCCATAAAATATATGAAAAGAAAAAATTGTAATCAAATTCGTTGACAATGTTCTAAAATAATCATTAAACTAATATAAAACCAATAAAAATAGTAGGAATTTTTAAAAAAGGTGGCGAAAAGTATGAAAGCGGTTCAGTCGATTGCGGAAATCGTTGGCAAAACCCCTGTAGTAAAATTAAACAGAGTTGTAGATGAAAATATGGCAGATGTTTATTTAAAGCTGGAGTTTATGAATCCTGGCAGTAGCGTAAAGGATCGAATTGCATTAGCGATGATTGAAGATGCGGAGAAAAAAGGCTTAATTAAACCAGGTGACACAATCATTGAACCTACAAGCGGGAATACAGGTATTGGGTTAGCAATGATTGCTGCAGCAAAAGGTTATAAGGCCATACTTGTCATGCCTGAAACAATGAGTTTAGAACGAAGAAATCTTTTACGTGCTTACGGTGCGGAATTAGTATTAACCCCAGGGCCAGAGGGTATGAAAGGTGCTATTTCTAGAGCTGAAGAACTTGCAAAAGAGGAAGGTTATTTTATGCCTCAGCAATTCAACAATGAAGCTAATCCAGAAATTCATCGCTTAACAACTGGTCCAGAAATTGTAGAACAAATGGGAGACTCTTTAGATGCTTTTGTAGCAGGTATTGGTACAGGAGGAACCATTACTGGTGCAGGGAAAGTGTTGAGAGAGAAATATCCAAACATAAAAATTTATGCAGTCGAACCAGCAGATTCTCCTGTTCTTTCAGGTGGTAAGCCTGGACCTCATAAAATTCAAGGAATTGGGGCAGGGTTTGTTCCAAAAATATTAGATACAAATATCTATGATGAAATAATCAGAGTATCTACAGAAGATGCGTTCGAATGGGCACGTAAAACAGCAAGACAAGAAGGAATCCTTGGAGGAATCTCATCAGGAGCTGCCATTTATGCAGCTATACAAGTTGCAAAAAAACTTGGTAAAGGTAAAAAAGTTTTAGCCATTATACCAAGTAATGGAGAGAGATATTTAAGTACACCACTTTACCAATTTGAATCATAATTATAAGGGGCTTACATATTAGTAAGCCTCTCTCTTTTTGTGATTAAAAATAATAAATATTATTTTATGTATCACTGTTTTAGCTTTCAAATTAGTGTTTAAAACCCAATTTCACTACTCTATTCCTTGGTATGATCCTGAATTAGTCCAACAGCTCTTTATAGATTTGTTTTTTATGAATGGTTATCTCTGTAGTATAAGCAGTACGTTTGCCTCGTGCTTTTGTTCCTGAATCCATTCATTTTTTTATTTTCCTTTGATATATTATTTTTACGATAACTATTTCTCTCCGTGGAGGTTTTACATGGAATTTATAATAAAATGTGGAGATTATACTTTAGATACTTCGAAAAAAACGCTTATCATGGGTATTTTAAATATAACACCAGACTCTTTCTCAGATGGCGGGAAGTATACTGCTGTGGAAGAGGCTGCACGTCGTGCAAAGGAAATGGTAGAGCAAGGTGCGGATATTATTGATATAGGTGGAGAATCTACACGTCCTGGTCATAAGCCGATAAGTGTAGAGGAAGAAATCAATAGAGTGATCCCTGTTATTAAAGAAATAAGAAAAGTTGTTAACGTACCAATTTCTATCGATACGTATAAATCAGAAACAGCAAAGCAAGCTCTCGAAGCGGGTGCTAATATTATTAATGATATTTGGGGTGGAAAAAAAGATAGGAATATCGTAAAAGTTGCTTCTCAATATAACGTACCGATTATTTTAATGCATAATAGGACAGACCGAAATTATCAACTGTTTATGAGAGACGTTTTAAATGATTTATTTGAAAGTATATATATTGCTAAAAGTGCAGGTGTAAAAGATGAACAAATAATATTAGATCCAGGAATAGGCTTTGCTAGAGATTATGAACAAAATTTAGAAACGATGCGAAATTTAGATAAAATTGTATCACTTGGCTATCCGGTTTTATTAGGAACATCAAGAAAATCTATGATTGGACAAGCATTAGATTTACCTGTAAATGAAAGAATGGAAGGAACAGGCGCTACCGTATGTTATGGGATTACTAAAGGTTGTCACATTATGCGAGTCCATGACGTTAAAGAAATGAGCAGGATGGCTAAAATGATGGATATACTCATGGGTAAGGGGAGAGATGGTAATTGTGGATAAAATTTATTTAAATAGGATGGAGTTTTATGGTTATCATGGAGTGTTTCCAGAAGAGACGAAATTAGGTCAACGTTTCATAGTCGATTTAATAGTAGAGACAGACTTAAAAAAAGCTGGTATAACGGACAATTTAGATGAATCCATTAATTATGCTGAATTATTTAATCTTTGTAAAAAAATTGTGGAAGGTAAACCGTATAAATTAATTGAATCAGTTGCTGAAAAAATTGCCGAAGAAATATTAAATCAATACAAGAAAATTCAATTTTGTACGGTGAAAGTTACAAAACCTGATCCTCCTATCCCAGGAAATTATCAATCCGTGGCAGTTGAAATTACAAGAAGTCGGTGAGAAAATGTCTAACAAAGCTTATTTATCATTAGGGTCTAATATTGGCGAAAGATTTAAATATTTAAAAAAGGCTATATCCTTACTAAATGCTCATCCTAAAATATCTATCTCAAAAATTTCGTCTATTTATGAAACGGATCCAGTTGGATTTGAAGAACAAAATTGTTTCCTTAATATCGTTGTCGAAATAAACACTTCACTAACTGCAATGGAATTATTAAATTATTGCCTACAAGTAGAAAAAGATCTAGGGCGAATTCGAAATGTGAGATGGGGTCCTAGAACCATTGATATTGATATTTTATTATATAATGAAGAAATTTATGAAAGTAACCAACTAACAATTCCTCATCCTCGAATGCATGAGAGAGAGTTTGTATTAATTCCGTTGACTGAAATTAATCCGACCATTATTATACCAAAAGTAGAGCGGAATGTAGTTGACGCACTTAAAAAGATATCAAATCAAAAAGGGGTGCGATTATGGAAGCAGTTAAATGGGGAAGACGTATTCGAGCTTTTAGAAAATTAAAGGGATACACACAAGAAAGCTTTGCTCAATCGCTAGGAATTTCAGTATCGGTTTTAGGCGAAGTTGAAAGAGGAAACAGAATGCCTAATATGGCGCTTTTATTAGAAATAAGTAAACTTCTAAAAATTTCAATAGACGAATTAAAACCATCCGATTAATTCATGAATGAAGAAGGGGGAGGGAAATGTTTAAAATTGGTGACATCCAAATAGAAAATCGAGTTGTCCTTGCCCCTATGGCTGGCGTTTGCAACTCAGCTTTTCGTCTTACCGTTAAAGAATTTGGAGCGGGTTTAGTTTATGCAGAGATGGTTAGTGATAAAGGCATTATATTTAAAAATGAGAAAACTATGAATATGCTCTACATTGATGAACGTGAATATCCGATGGCTCTTCAAATTTTTGGTGGCGAAAAGGAAACGTTAGTAGAAGCAGCTAAGTTTGTAGATAAAAATACAACTGCTAATATTATTGATATCAACATGGGATGTCCTGTACCTAAAATTACCAAATGTGATGCCGGAGCGAAATGGTTATTAGACCCTAACAAAATTTATGAAATGGTCTCAGCGGTTGTAGATGCAGTTGAAAAGCCAGTGACGGTTAAAATGAGGATGGGCTGGGATGAAGACCATATTTTTGCAGTTGAAAATGCAAAAGCCGTTGAGAGAGCAGGAGGGTCGGCAATTGCTTTGCATGGCAGGACCCGGGTTCAAATGTATGAAGGGACTGCAAATTGGGATATTATTAGAGAAGTAAAGGAAGCAGTTAGTATCCCTGTTATTGGAAATGGCGATGTAAAAACACCTGAAGATGCTAAACGGATGATTGACTTAACAGGCTGTGATGGTGTTATGATTGGAAGAGCAGCACTCGGAAATCCATGGATGATTTATCGCACCGTAAAGTATTTAGAATCTGGAGAATTAATAGGCGAGCCTTCTGTAAGAGAAAAAATGAATGTCTGTATATTACATTTAGACCGGCTAATTAAGTTAAAAGGTGAATATGTTGCAGTTAGAGAAATGAGAAAACATGCAGCTTGGTACTTAAAAGGAGTTCCTGGGAGTGGAAAATATAGAAACCAAATAAACGAGTGTGAAACCCGTGAACAACTAGTCTCGTTATTAACGCGCTTAGTAGATGAAGTTGAAGAGAGAGGAAATATCACTCCAGAAGCTGTATAAAAGGTATATAAGAAAATATACTGCCGAAAAGCTTCGGCAGTATATCAGCTTGTAGACAAAGTCCCTAACTTAGGGGCCAAATCTACAGGCTTTTTTGTATAATAGGGATAGAATTCTTGGTTAACGGGGGAAATTTAGGATGTTATCGAAGCGTACTGACAATAATC
>NZ_JBYLHW010000054.1:0-17984 GCF_057747715.1 Bacillus sp. JST-5
TTGCCTTTTTTAGAACTTTTGCGGTTTAGAATTTCCAATTCCTTTGATTTTGGTGCTTGACATATTACCGCAGGACTTTTTACAAAAAGTAAAAAAATCAATCATTTGAAAAAAACCTTCACTAATGACTAGTGAAGGATTATGTTTTTTATGCATAAGAATGGAGCCCAGCGATAACTAAGTTGACAAAAATTAAATTAAACATAATTATAATAAATCCGATGACAGCAAGCCATGCTGATTTCTCACCATGCCATCCTTTTGAAAGACGTAAATGGAGGAAAGCTGCGTAAAATAACCAAGTAATTAATGCCCAAACTTCTTTCGGATCCCATCCCCAAAATCTTGTCCAGGCAATTTGCGCCCAAATCATTGCAAATATTAGTGCTCCTAATGTGAAGACTGGAAATCCAATTAAAACACTTCGATACGTAATTTCATCCACTAAATCTAAATTCATCCGTTTCGTAACAGGTTGAATGACCGCTCCAATTCGTCTTCTGAAAATGAGCCTTAGTAAAATGTATAAAATGGTTCCCACAAAAAATGACCAAATAACCGTATTTAAACGTTGCGCATTAATATAATCTGGCATTTCTACGAACGGTTGTAATTTCCCTTCCGTTAACAATTCACCTTGATGAGGGCCGACTATTGCAGGTAACGTATAAGTTTCTTGAACGTTATTCCCTTCTTTATTAACATAACTAAATTCGGCTTCATAATTCATTCCAGCAAATATTGATGTTACAGCAATAAATCCTATCGTTACGACAACTCCGTAAATAATTGCTTCTAACCAAAACGTTCTTTTGCTTTTTTTCGTCTGGTCAACTGCTTTAATTAAATAAATTAATCCCGTAGCAAAACTGATGGCTAAAATCGCTTGTCCTAATGCAGCTGTTGTTACGTGAATAGACAACCAGTGACTTTGTAAAGCAGGAATAAGCGGTGTAATCTCTCGATTAAACATACTTGCATAGGCGATAATTAATACCGCAATGATTAGAGCAAATATTCCTAAAACAGGAGTTCGGTACATGAAATAAATGACGATAAATGCCCCAACGAGCATCATCCCAAAGAATGTTGTGAATTCAAACATGTTACTTACTGGTGCATGTCCTGCTGCAATCCAACGAGTAAAAAAGTATCCAAGTTGTGAAAGAAAACCGATGATGGTTATCGTAATGGCTATTTTACTAGCAATATGTTTTCTTTCTTTCGTAACAATTCCTTTCTTTTGTCGAATGGATCCGGCAAAGAAAACAATCGCGAGTAAATATAAAATGAATGATGCAAACAATAAATTACTACTTAATTCAGCCAACCGAATTCACTCCTTTCTCAGAGCTACCTTGCTCCTCACTATTTAATTGATCTTTAGGTAATGGTAAATCTGTATCTTTAAAAATCGCTTCTATTTCTCTTTTTAATCCATACCAATTTTTATTTGTATGTGCAGCAACCATTAGTTCACCATTGATTTGTTGGATCCAAATTCTTCGATGGTTCCAATAAGATCCTTGAATGACACCGATCATAAAAATAATCCCACCTATACCAATGATCCATAACGTATGATCTTTTCTAACCGTTAAGGCAGAATGATATTGCATTTCTAGATTTTGAAACGTCATTTTATAGTCGTTCTCACCTAAAGGTTCGACAGTTTCTTGAATCGCGACTACACTGGTTTCACCTTCAGGTTTATCAGGGGTAATCATTTTAAATATAAACGCAGGATTATTTGGATATAATGATTTTGTCATCGGTTCGCCTTTATCATTAAATGTTAAGTCTGGAAAATATCGAATGATTTGCACAGAATATCCATTTCCAAGATCATATTTTTCTTTAGGATTGTTTAAATCAATCTCTATTTTTCCAAACTCTTCTTTAGATTCTTTATGCGTTAATGCAAACGTCATTTTTTTCATTTGTGTGCGGTAATCTACTTGATAAAGAGCATAGTCATCGAATTTTAATGGTTTATTCACTTGAATTTTAAATTCTTTTATTTTTTCTAGCTCCGGTTCTGCACCAGGTACTGGTTCTTTTGTTTGTTTATATAAAACAACATTTGTTTGATAGTTTTTCACTATATTTCCGGCCTTTTCTAATGCCTCTTGAAAAACTTCTTTATCTTTTTCTTTATCATAAAATTCTAGGATGAAATCTTCATTTTTCAAGTAATATTGATTATCAGTCCCAGGGATAGGCTTCGTTTCACCTTCCGTAATCCATAAAACTTTATCAACATACATTCCTGGAACAAAACGCAACATTGCACCGAATAAAAAGATTATAAGTCCAATATGATTCACGTAAGGGCCCCAACGAGAAAACCTACCCTTTTCTGCTAAAATGTTCCCATTTTCAATCCGAACATTGTAATGTTTTTTTTCTAGTTTTTCTTTGAGGAAAGAAATTTCTTGTTCACTTAGCTTTTTTGTTTGAGAAGCGTAAAGTCTTTGTCTTTTTAAAAATCCGCTATGTCTTGTTACTCTTTGTTTTTTTAATGCTTTATATAATGGTATTACACGGTCAAGACTACAGATTACTAAGGATACACCAATGGATGCCACTAATAATAAATACCACCATTGACTATATAAATTATGAAAACCTAAACGATAATATAGTTCGCCAAACCATCCGTATTGATCGCGGTAATGTTGAATGGCCGGTATTGTTTTAGGAATATACATTTCTTGTGGTAGGATGGTTCCTATAGCTGATGCAATAAGCGTAATAACGATTAATACAACACCGACTTTTACCGAAGAAAAGAAATTCCAAATTTTATCAACAATCGTTTTATTATACGTTTGAGATCTTCTTGCACTACCTTCATAGCGCATATCTAGTAATTTCTTCGACTCATTTTCTATTAATACTTTTCCACAAGATTCACATATAACTGTACCTAGTGGATTCACATGACCACATTCGCATTTAACATCTTTCATAAAAATCTCCTACTTCTTATGGTTTTATCATTTCCATAAACTCTTTCACCAATTTTTCATCCATCGGTCCAGTGTAATATTTCATTATCTTCCCTTCTGGATTTATTAAAAAAGTCGCCGGTAAAGGATTAATCCGATAAGCATGCTGAACATCACCTTTTTTGTCAACTACAATTGGAAAACTTAGTTGATATTGTTCGGCAAACTGTTTAATAGCTAAATCCGTTTCACCGACATTTATAGCGATCACTTCAACACCTAGATTTTTAAATTGTTTGTATTGGTTATTGATATATGGCATTTCATCTTTACAAGGTTCGCAATATGTACCCCAAAAATTTAAAAATACACCTTTTCCTTTATAATCGGAAAGTTTATATTCTTTCCCATCCAAATCTTTTAATACAAAATTAGGGGCATCTTCTCCTACTCTGGCAGCTTCTCTCTCATCTTTCGTAAAATTTGCGTATAAAGTATAACCAATGATTACAATTAAAAGGGCTAATATAGCGGTTCTCATAATTAACCGTTGTTTCTTTTTCATTTGCTAAACATCCCCCAAAAAGACAGCATTCAAATACATTATACCATGTTCATATTTTTCGACCGTTAAATATTTTGAAGGTTATGTGACAGTTCATTAAAGGATTGTCCCTTTTTTTGCAAGCTCACGTAAATGTTTAACTTCATGAGGGGTTAACTCTCTACTTTCCCCTGCATTTAAGCCGTTTAACGTTAAAAATGCATACTTTTCTCTTTTAAGCTTTAAAACTTTATGACCAATTTTCTCAAACATTCGGCGAACTTGACGGTTCCTACCTTCATGAATAGTGATCTCAACAATAGATGTATTCTTTCTTCTATCACCTGAAAGAAATTTAACTTTTGCAGGTGCTGTTATTCCATCCTCTAACTCAATTCCTCTTTCTAACTGTTTTAATAAAGAGCGTGGGGGAATCCCTTCTAATTTTGCTACATACGTTTTATCAATTTTATGTTTAGGATGCATCAGTAAATGGGCAAATTCACCATCATTTGTTAATAGTAATAATCCAGACGTATCATAATCTAATCTTCCTACAGGAAATATACGTTGTGAAACGTGCGGAAAATAATCTATAACTGTTTTTCGACCTTTATCATCTTTTACGGTAGAGAGTACACCTCTAGGTTTATAAAATAAAAAATAAACCGGTTCTTCCTTTTCCACAGGAATCCCATCAACTTCTATATGATCTTCTTGCGGATTAACTTTCGTACCTAATTCACGAACAATTTTCCCATTCACTTTCACGCGTCCTTCAACAATTAATTGTTCAGCTTTTCTTCTAGACGCTATACCTGCTTGAGAAATGACTTTTTGTAGTCTTTCCATGGTATCCTCCTCACATTGATGTAAAACTATTCCTTCATGAATTATGACATAAAAAAGGGGCGAAAACAAAACATTAATGTTTATTCTTTACTTGATGATGACTATTTGTTTAAATGATCTTTCATATCGTTATTATTGTTATGAATGATTGACACTAATAAATAGACGACAACTCGTCAAATCTAATTGTTCTTCTTTCAAAAGGTCTGAACAAACTACCTCTATGAAAATGGACGTCGAAAAGTTGTATAAAAAAAGAATCATCATTTCCTCATATGGAAAATGATGATTAAACATTGAAACTATTAATATTTTACACCAATAAACAATTCCATTATGATCCAAATAGAATCGTTACAATGACAATGCTTGCAACAATTCCAACTAAATCTGCAAGCAAACCTACCTTTAAAGCATCCCCCATTTTCTTAATTCCAACCGCACCAAAATAAACTGTTAATATATATAATGTTGTATCTGTACTCCCCTGCATAACTGATGCTAATCTTCCAATGAAGGAATCCGGTCCATAAGTGGCGATTAAATCGCTTGTAATCCCTAGCGCAGCTGTCCCAGAGATTGGGCGAATTAATGCTAACGGTACAATTTCAGCCGGAATTCCTATCCATTGAAGAACCGGTTTCAATAAATGAACAAAAAAATCAAGGGCACCAGATGCTCTAAATACTTGAATGGCCACTAACATTCCTACCAAGAAAGGAATAATGGAAACGGCAATTTTAATCCCCTCTTTTCCACCTTCGACAAAACTTTCATAAGTAGAAACCTTTTTCCACGTACCATACAAAAGGATGAAACCAATCAGAATGGGTATTAGCCATAAAGATATGGTAGAAAATAGGGCCATTTATTTCCCTCCGATTCTATTTCTTCGATAATAAAAATATCGATCAATGAAAATTGCACCTAATGTTGAACAAATGGTAGCAAAAAGTGTTGGTGCTACTATTTCAGTTGGAGATGCCGAATGGTAAGTCATTCGAATAGCAATAACCGTCGTTGGAATGATCGTTAAACTTGACGTATTGATAGCTAAAAAAGTAATCATCGATCGTGATGCCGAATCTTTTCCTCCATTAAGTAATTTTAATTGTTCCATTGCTTTAATTCCTAATGGTGTTGCGGCATTACCTAAGCCAAATAGATTTGCAATCATATTGGATAAAATATATCCCATTGCAGGATGATTTTCCGGTACTTCTGGAAATAATCTTTTAACAAGAGGTTTAAAAATTGATGTAAGTTTTTTTAGCAAACCTGCATCTTGTGCAATTCTCATTATTCCTAACCAAAAAACTAAAACGCTAATAAAAGCAATACATAGAGTAACCGCTTCTTTCGCACCTTCAAAAATTGCTTCATTAACCTTTTCCATCGTTCCATTAATCATTGCAAAAATTATACCAACAATCGTCATTGCAACCCATATTATATTAATCATGACTTTTAACACCCATTATCGCTAAAAATAATTCAGAAAATTTATCGAAAAGAGATGAAGGACGTACCTCATGTTCAAAATATACCGGCAATTGCTGAATCGGATATTCATTTAAATAAATAACTACTTTTCCTACGATATCAGGAACTTCTCGATCATTTTTGCGCCATTTTTTTTTCGGTTTTATCAAATCAAAATGAACTTTGATTTGCTCAGTTTCTTTTTTTGTTAGCGGATATATAACATCCCTTTTGATATATACTTTATTTTTGTAAGCAGGGTCTTTAATTGATTCGATTTCACCTTCAGACAATATTTTTATGTAATCATATTGTGAAAATGCTGTTTCATACATAGCGATATGATCATTCCAGTCATCTGGTCCATTCAATGTTACAGCTATAAGTTCCATGCCATTTTTTGATGCAGTTGTTACAAGAGTACGCTTAGCTTTTTTCGTATACCCTGTTTTTCCACCTGTACAATATTGATAAAGTTCTGTTAATAATCGATTTTTGTTTTTCCAAGTACGGTACCACGACCCATCCGGACTTTTCGCACGATGTATTTTTGTGCCACTAATTTTTCGATATGTTTCATTTCGCATCGCATATTTCGTTAATAGCGCCATATCATAAGCCGTTGAATAATGATCTTCATGGTCATCTAATCCATGGGGATTGGAAAAATGAGTATTTTTCATTCCAATTTGCTCAGCTTTTTCATTCATTAAAAAAACAAACCCTTCTAAACTTCCACCCACATGTTCTGCTATTGCTACAGCTGCATCATTGCCGGATCGAAGCATGAGTCCATAGACTAAGTCTTCTAGTTTTATTTTTTCTCCTTTTGTTAAATATATGGAAGACCCTTCTACACCTACTGCATGATTACTAACAGTTACGATCTCATCTAACTTTCCTGATTCAATAGCAATAATAGCAGTCATTATTTTTGTAATGCTCGCAATTTTTCTTTTCTCATGGGCATTTTTTTCAAATAGAATACGTCCTGTTAACTGATCCATTAATATCGCATTTCTGGCACTCACTTGAACATTTGCTTGTACGATATGAATAGGAATGATTGTCAAGATAATGGTTGAGACAATGAGGAAAGCGATAAATCTCATGAAGTTTCGTTTCATAAATTTTTACCTCGTCTCCCTTATAAGTTTTGTACAAGTTTATGCGGACATGCTCAAGATATGATCAAAAAATTGAATAAGCTCCTGTTTTTGAGCAAAAAAAACTGTACAAAAGGAGAAAATTCTCCTTGTACAGCTTTTTACCTTTTGATTACGTCGTTTAAAACTAAATGTCCTTCCGAAAAGGAAATTAACCATTCATGGATTTTTTCTATTGGTAAATCTTTAAATATAGCAGAAAATTCATTTTCATCGTTGATGTAAACTCTCTTTTCATTTGGATCTTGTTTTTTCATAAAATATAGAAATGCAACAATATCTTTTAAATCATAGGAATGTTCTTGATGTTGAAACACAGGATTTGTTTGAAATGGTGTGAATTGATTTAAGTTTTCTTCAAAATACCGTAAATACAAGACGGATAGCTTTTTCTCTTTCCCCTTATATTCATAGATGATTTCGCTACGATTAAAGTAATCTTCAAAAGAGTTTTTTACTTCTTTTTCAAGCTCATACCCTTTCATTTCTAAAACTTTCAACACACCCACCCCTTTTTTCTTTTATTCAACATCCAATTCTTTCATTTTATGAAAAAATAAATCAGCCTCATCTTGTTCAAAGTCTTCATCCCCTGGTTCAGGAAGAGGAGGAAGTTCATTTAAATCTTTGAGACCGAAATAATCTAAAAATTCTTTCGTCGTACCATAAAGATACGCTCTTCCGGTTCCTTCCACACGTCCAACTTCTTCAATCAGTCCTTTCGCCATCAATGTTTGTAATGGACGTTCGGTCTTAACACCACGAATATTCTCAATTTCCGCTCTAGTAATTGGTTGTTTATAAGCGACTATAGCTAATGTTTCAAGAGCGGCTTGAGACAAGGTAGAATTCCCTGGAGATTCTACTAATCTTTTTAAATAAATTGCATGCTCCTTTTTTGTTGCTAATTGATAGGTCCCTGCTAATTCGATTAATAGTATTCCACGATCCCTATTCGTCTCGTATTCTTCTTTTAATGATTGTATGACTTCTAATGCCTTCGTTTCATCAATTTCCATTACTTGTGTGATTTGCTTTAACGTTAAACCTTCATCTCCGGCAGCAAATAATAAACTTTCTAGAATTCCTTTCCAATTAACGAACACCAACTGCTTCGACTCCTTCTTTTAAGCTTATCCATATATCTCCAAAGTTGTCTTCTTGTTTAACAAAAATGTCATTTCTTTTCATAAGCTCTAAAATGGCCAAAAATGTAACGACAATGTGAGAGCGAATAGGTTTTGGGAAAAGATGATAAAAGTTGATTTCGCCATTTGTATTTTTTAATTCATTTAAAATTTCTTCCATTCTAGTTTCAATTGAAATTACTTGGCGAGCAATCTTTGTATTCAACGGTTTTTGTAATTTCTTTCTTCTTAATAATTTATGAAATGCTCCCAACATATCATAGATTGTTACATTTAAATCAAGTCGTTCAGACTTTATTTCTTCCGCATATTCTGATAAATCGCTTGGTGGTTTCGTAAAATAAAGAGAACGATCTTGTTCTTTTTCTTTTAACTCATTGGCTGCTTCTTTATATCTACGATATTCTAACAATCTTTCAACAAGCTCTTCCCGAGGATCTTCTTCATATTCATCTATTAATTCTTCATCTAGTAATTCATCCTCGTGTTTTGGTAGAAGCATTTTACTTTTGATAGCTAATAAAGTAGCTGCCATTACTAAATATTCGCTTGCGACGTCAAGTTGAAGTTCTTGCATCGTATGAATATACATCATATACTGTTCTGTAATTTCCGTCATCGGTATATCATAAATATCGATTTCTAATTTATTAATTAAATGTAGCAATAAATCTAGTGGTCCTTCAAATACATCCACTTTCACATTATATTCCATCATATGCGCACCTTTGCCTATAGATTAATCATTCGATAAACTATAAATAAGTATAGACGATTCCCTTTAGTAGTCAAATAGGGAAAAACATAGAAATGTCAAGAGTGGAGAGAAAAATATGTACCCGAAAGAATATATTGAATACTTAGTTCAATTTCATTGTACAAGAGACTACTTTGAGTGTCACGAAATATTAGAAGAATATTGGAAAGGAAAAGGAAACAAACACCCATTGTGGGAAGGTCTAATCCAGTTAGCCGTTGGATTTTATCATTATCGTAGAAACAATTGGAATGGTGCAATAAAAATGATTTGCAACTGTGAAGCTATTTTCAAAAAAGAGAGGCATTTAATTCCGACCCTTGGATTAAATGACGAAAAGTTTTTCAACATTTTAGAACAAGCCAAAAAAAAGATAGAACAGAAAATTCCATATGAAAGCATTGAACTACCCATTAATGATTTAAAATTACTAAATACTGTGAAAAACATATGTATACAAAACCAGTTAACTTGGAATCGAAAAAGCGACTTAACAAACCAATATTTAATCCATAAACATAAATTAAGAGATCGTAGTGAAGTCATTGAAGCAAGGAATCATGCGATACAAAAGAAAAAAAGATTGAAAGAAAAGTAATAGCACATCTATGGTTCATCTCATAGATGTGCTTTTTTAGTCTTCTTTTAATCATCAGATAAGTCACAACGGTCAACAAATGCAGAAGTATATTCATTAGGTTTAATAGATACATTCGGAAATAAATCTTTTAAAGCTTTAATCATACTTTTTCCAATTCCTTGATGACGATGAGACGGATTTACAGAAATATGTTGAATTTCAATATGTTGATCATATTCCTTTACGCCAATTAATCCAATAATATCCTCTCCGTCTTTCCACAAAAATAAATGCCAGTTATCTTCTGTTTCATAACTTTTAATCGTTTGCTGAAGTTTTTTTAAATCTTTTTCATTTGGCATAAAAGAAAGCAAACCCATTGCAATCTTTTCCGAAGATTTTTTATATCGAATTAACATAAATACCCCTCATTATTTAATTTACCATATTTATTAGTATTTCCAAGATTTAGATAGAACATTCCTAATATTTATTGAACGATATAGAACCAATAATAGATTCCCCATGCAATAGCAACAATGGCAAAAATCGAAAATAGGATAATGTTTTGTTTCCGCATCTTTCATGCACGCCTTCCAAAGTTTTCAATTAATGTTTCTATTAAAGGACATGACTATTTTACTATAAGTCTACTAATTTTTCTATATGACCAGTATTTATTTTATGACGGATTCGTGTAAATGCAAGTCCAGTTTAATTAAATCTTCATAAGTTTCTCTTTTGATGGCAAGTCTTGGAACTCCATTTTCAACGAAGACTACTGCAGGTCTTGGGATTCTATTGTAATTGTTTGCCATTGAATATCCGTATGCACCCGTACAAAAAACAGCTAAAATATCATTGGAAAAACACTTCGGTAAAGGCAAGTCCCAAATTAACATATCACCAGACTCACAACATTTACCTGCAATGGAGACAGTTTCTTCATGTTCTTCCAGCGGTTTATGTGCCAGAACAGCTTCATATTTCGCTTGATATAATGCGGGACGAATATTATCGCTCATCCCTCCATCTACCGCTAAATATGAACGTACATTCGGTACATCTTTCCTCGAACCGATCGTGTATAACGTTGTTCCAGCATCCCCAACTAAAGAACGTCCGGGTTCTATCCAAATTTCTGGTAATGATAGATCTTTTTCCGATACATATTGTTGAATAAATTTCACGATTTCATATACAAATTGTTCCGGCGGAATCGGTTCATCTTCTTCTGTATAACGTATCCCGAATCCACCACCTAAATTTAAAACCGTTGGCTCAAATCCATATTCACTTTTCCAATTTGCCATTTTATCAATAATCTTTTTAGCAGCTAAAATAAAACCTGTCGTGTCAAATATTTGTGAACCTATATGACAATGCAAACCTAGAACATTCAGTTTATTATAAGATTTTGCTAATTGTAATGCTTTATCGGCTTGACCGTTTTGTAAATCAAATCCGAATTTAGAGTCTTCTTGTCCAGTTAATATATAATCATGAGTATGAGCTTCAATACCAGGCGTTACCCTGAGTAAAATATTTGTTTTCTTGTTTAATTCTTTACACAATTGATGTAATGTTTCTAATTCGTAAAAGTTATCCACTACAAAACAGCCAATATTATAGGTCAGAGCCATTTTAATTTCTTCCCGGCTTTTGTTATTGCCATGAAAATGTATTCGATTAGGAGGAAAACCGGCTTTTATAGCAGTATATAATTCTCCACCAGAAACTACATCTAAAGAAAGACCTTCTTCATTAATCAATTCAATCATAGCAATAGATGAAAATGCTTTACTTGCATAAGCTACTTGAAATGGGACTCCTAGTTGTTGAAACGTTTGTTTAAATGCTCTTGCTCTCTCACGAATGAGTGCAACATCATATACATATAGAGGTGTACCAAACTCCTTGGCTAATTGTATCGTATCGCAACCACCTATCGATAAATGACCTTCACTATTAATTGCCATTGTCCCATAAAAATGCATGCCATCAACACCCCTTATATAGAAAAAGAGAAGAAAGGCAATTTGCCATTTCTTCTATACCATTCGATAAAAATAACTTTATCATATTCATAAACTCTCGGCAATGGAACTTTTATGTTGGTTGTTTTTTACGATTTAATGGCTGTACGATGCTTGGTCTGATTTTAGAACCTGGTACGGATCTACGAATAAGAATTTGCATAAAGGCTTTTGGATGAAATGGAATAAACGGCCACAAATAAGGCGTATTTAATGAACGAATATGCGCTAAATATAAAATATATAGCGTTGAACCAATGACAAAACCGGGTACATGAAAAATGGCTGTTAATATTAATAAAATTAGTCTAGCTATTTTATTGGCGACACTTAATTCATAGCTAGGTGTTGAATATGTTCCAATGGCTGATACCGCTACATATAAAATAACTTCTGGAACAAATAATCCAACTTCAACAGCAATGTCTCCAATTAAAACAGCGGCAATAATCCCCATAGAAGTAGATAGAGGAGTTGGTGTATGGATAGCAGCAATTCGTAAAAATTCAATTCCGATATCGGCTAAAAATATTTGCATGACTAGCGGAACATTGGATTCTTTGTTAGGACCAATATAATCAATCGCGTTTGGTAAAAGTGATTCGTTTAATGCAAATAATAACCAGAGCGGCAATAAAAAAATAGAAGCAAATATCCCTAAATATCTCGTCCAACGAATTAAAGTTCCAACAGCAGCAGACTGACGGTATTCTTCGGCATGTTGTACATGATGAAAATAAGTCGTTGGAGTAATGATTACACTCGGTGAAGTATCAACATAAATAAGAACATGTCCTTCCAACAAATGAGTGGATGCAACATCTGCTCTTTCGGTATAACGTACAAGTGGAAAAGGATTATAACCTTGTTTGACTAAAAATTCTTCAATCGTCTTATCTGCCATTGTGATTCCGTCAATATCAATATTTTTTAATTCTTTTTTGATAATATCTACTAAGTCTGGATTGGCTACATCTTTTAAATATCCAATAGCAATATCAGTTTTCGACCGTTCCCCAACATTTAAGATTTCAAAACGTAACCTTTCATCTCGTATTCTTCTTCGCGTTAATGCTGTATTTACAATAATATTTTCAACAAACCCATCTCGAGATCCACGAACTACTTTCTCCGTATCCGGTTCTTCTGGTTGTCTGCCTGGATAACTTCGCGTATCAACGATGATAGCTTTTTCGTCACCTTCAATAATAATGGCAATAAGACCAGATAACACTTGATCAACCATTTCATCTAAAGTCGAAACCATTTCGACCGATTGGTGAATGATACGATTCTCGATAATTTTTATTACATTCGATGTCAATTTTTCATGATCATTTATGCTTAATAGTTCGTCCATAATATGAATAATAAAATTCGTATCACAAAGACCATTTATGTAGTATAAATGGACATCTTTTTTTAATAATTGAATTTTTCTTAGTCCTAAATCAAAGCTAACGTTCAATCCAACTCGTTCTTCCATATATTGTTCGATTTCATTGAGTTTTTTGGGGATTGGCTTGCTGTTTACCATAGTAGCCGCTCCTTTCTAAAATTAGTTGTATCGCTTTTTTTGTAATTGGTGAACCGTTTTCATAATGATCGATTTTTGACATTTTACCGATATCGCCGATCCCAACTACGATTGGTACATTTAATGAGTCTATAGAATAAACCGTATCTCCATTGATTCTTCCAACTTCAAATTCTTGAATACCGTATTTGTCAACTCCATAGTGAGTGATTTCTCCATACCGGTCGATTGAGACATCAACTTTTGCCCATTCATGATGATTCGTTTTTGATGCTACTGCAAGTATTCCTAAAACTTCGATGGAAGGATGGGTGGCAACATATTTCATCGCTTTTTCCCCAACTCCTTCGCCAATGCATCCACTATCGTCAAACATCACAAATACTGGATCATTGGCGGCTTTATGAATCAATTTGACAATTTCTTCTCCGCTTAAAGGTGTTGGATTTCCATGGGAACTGGAAATACATCTTGCCCCTAGCTCTTTCGCAACTAATTCGACTGCTTTACAGGCATATTCATCGCCATCCGTTATGAGTATAACTTTTCTTTTTTTCATGAATGGGATTTCCTTTCATCCTAAAGATCAACAAAATAAATCCAATGGAATAATGAGCCGGTTATTTTTCCTAATACGATTGCCATAATTAGAATCAACAATTTTCTTTCCATTCCAATGCGTTTTGCAAGGATTGGGAAAACGTTTAATACTTCAGTTAAAGCAGCTGCAAGCATTCCGACAAATACACCGTAAAATGAACCTATAGGAATCATGAATAACATGGACCATTTTAGCGTTGGTTCATATAAGCTTAACCAACATCCAATGAACGCACCTAATATTGTTGCCCATTCATACCATTGGATTAGATTGTATGTTTTTGTCAATTGCATTAATCTTGGGATTATACCGAGTACCGTTAAAAATGCTACATAACCTGCGCCTACTGCTAAACCACCAGCAAAACTTACTAATAAAAGAATAACAACTTTAATGGTCATCGATTTTTTTTAGGCTACTTTCTTTATTTTCATGGAAGATAATGTATTGATCGATGGATTGCTGGTAGTTAAACATTTCTACCTCTAACGGACTCGGTTCTTCATTAATACGTTTTTTAAACAAATGATTAAAAAACAATATCATACCAAGTCCTAATCCGATTGAGTAAGGAATTTGAAAAAGAAGCGGTTTTTCATCCCAAATGCCGGTAATCACTTTAAATAATTTCTGATGAACGATTTGCATACTTACATCTTCATGAAAGTTCATGATTGTTAACGCTGAACCTACAAATAATAGTGTCCAAACTAGAATAAATAAAGGAATCGATAATTTCTTTTTTGTATAAACAACTTCCACAATCGTTTGTTGCGGTCCAATCATTTGAATGTCAACATCTTGAACTCTCTCCGTAATTGCTTTTATGATTCGCATACCATCAAGGACTATCATATTGCGATCTTCTTTTTTTACTTTATGGATGAATAATTGATCTATTTGTGAAAGTAGTGGATCATCTGCAATGATGCGAGCAACATCTTTCACTCGAATTTCTTGATTCGGTTGAACTTGGATTCGGTGATACAACCTTATATAAATCGTCCTTTCCATCTCATCCACATCCTGCATTAAATATTCCTTATATAGGTAGTATGGATTTGAAGATATCATTTCATGAAATCCAATAATTTCTATGGAAAATAAAAAAACCGAATGATTATAATTCCATTCGGTCTTTCATTTGTTTTAATATTTTCTTTTCTAAACGGGAAACCTGTACTTGAGATATTCCTAATCTTGAAGCAACCTCAGATTGTGTTTGATCTTTAAAATATCTTAAATATACAATTAGTCGTTCCCTTTCATTTAATTCTTCAATGGCTTCCTTTAATGCGATTTTATCAAACCATTTTGTTTCATTCTGATCAGCAATTTGATCGAGTAATGTTATCGGATCCCCATCGTTTTCGTACACTGTTTCATGAATGGAGGAAGGTGTTCTTGATGCTTCTTGGGCGAAAATAATTTCCTCCGCTGGAACTTCCATGTATTCACTTAGTTCGTAAACAGTAGGAACCCTTCCTAACTGTTTAGAAAGCTCATCTTTCGCTTTTCGTATTTTATTCCCCATTTCTTTTAACGAACGGCTAACTTTCACCGTTCCATCGTCGCGGATAAATCGTTGAATTTCTCCTATAATCATTGGTACTGCATAGGTAGAGAATTTTACATCGTAGGATAAATCAAATTTATCAACGGATTTTAATAAACCAATACATCCGATTTGGAATAAATCATCAGGTTCATACCCTCGGTTTAAGAATCGTTGAACTACCGACCAAACTAAGCGCATGTTCTTTTCAACAATTAAATCTCGTGCCTCTTGATCCCCTTCTTGGCTGCGTCTAATTAACTCTTTTACTTCATGATCTTTTAAAAACGTATGAGTTTCGTTTTTGACATCCACATCCATAGGCAAGACTCCTTAATTGCATAGCGCTTTACTTTTCGCCAAATATTTTTTCATGTGGACAACGGTACCTTTATTCGGTTCAGATTGTATTGTTACTTCATCCATAAAGTTTTCCATGATTGTAAATCCCATACCGGATCTTTCCAACTCAGGTTTCGTTGTAAATAACGGTTGTCTTGCTTCTTCGATATTAGAAATCCCTACGCCATCATCACGAATGGTTAGCTCTACAAGTCCATCATCAATCGAAACGGAAATGTAGACTAATCCGGAAGGGTCGTTCTCATACCCATGGATAATCGCATTTGTAACAGCCTCTGAAACGACTGTTTTAATTTCAGTTAATTCATCCATCGTCGGGTCTAGCTGTGCAATAAAAGCTGCTACAGTCACTCTAGCAAAGGATTCGTTTTGGCTTAAAGCGCTAAAATGCATATGCATTTCATTTTTCATGTTTACGCAACCCCCAATCTCTTTAATGCAAACGCCTCAGATTGTTCTAATTTAATAATTTTAAACAATCCAGACATTTCAAACAATCTTTTTACATATGGAGAGATTGCGCAAACGACCATTTCACCGTTACGTTGCTTAATCTGTTTATATCTTCCTAAAATAACACCTAAACCTGAACTATCCATAAACGTCAATTGTTCTAAATTTAATACAATATGACGGATTTCGTTCTTCTCAATGGTATCGGATACTTTTGTTCTTAAATTTTCAGCCGTATGATGATCCAGTTCACCTTTTAAACGAATGCATAAAACGTCTTGCTTGATTTCTAAATGAATGTCTAGACTCACTATATACAGCCTCCTTCTATAGTATAGTGAGTCTATTCTATGTCATTCTTTTAAATTCCTTCCCTATGACAAAACTAGTAAAGATTCGATGAAATCCGTCTTATTTTTTATTCATTCAATTTTGTTATCATTCCAAATGAACGTTTAAATAATTGCCACCACGTCGCTAGTTTTATATTCTCTCCGGCAACTAGTTCACTTTCTGAAAGAACTTTCCCGTCTTTTTTAATGACTAATTTTCCAATAACCTCACCTTTTTGAATTGGAGCCTTCAAGTTTTTATGAAAAGTCATTTGCTGTTCTATGTTATTCATTTTCTCTCCTTTTTTAGAGAGAAGTGACACAGGTTCACCAGTGACAACTGAAACTTTTCCTTTATTCCCTTTCGAAACTTTTACTTGAGCAACTTTTTCATTCTTCTTATAAATGGATTTTGTTTGAAATTGACTAAAAGCGTAGTCTAACATTTTAGAAATTTGTGCATTTCTTTCTTTTGTCGTTGGTGCTCCAAATACTACGGCAATCACTCTCATTCCATCTTTAGCTGCTGTAGCAGTTAAGCAGTATTTTGCTTCGCTTGTATAGCCGGTTTTTAATCCATCTACTCCTGGATAAAATTTAACAAGTCTATTTGTATTTACTAGCCAAAATTTTTTGTCACTATTTTCTCTTAAATAAGATTCATATTTTCCGGTGTATTCCGTTATTTTTTCATGTTTCAAAAGTTCTTTTGCCATCATTGCCATATCGTATGCTGTACTATAATGGTCCTCAGCAGGAAGTCCAGTTGCATTTTGAAATTTTGTATTTTTTAATCCTAATTCTTTCGCACGGTCATTCATCATTTTAACAAATGCTTCTTCTGAGCCTGCAATCCGTTCAGCTAATGCAACAGATGCATCGTTTGCAGAGGCGATTGCAATTCCATGAAGTAACTCATCCACCGTCATTGTTTCTCCAGGTTCTAAAAATATTTGCGAACCTCCCATTGATGCCGCATGTTCACTTGTTCTCACTTTTTCATCTAATGATAATTTGCCTTGGTCAATGGCTTCCATAATTAGTAACATCGTCATAATTTTTGTCATACTTGCTGGAGGAAGCTTTTCATGAATATTCTTTTCGTAAAGAACGGTTCCTGTATCACGTTCAATGAGAATGGCAGATTTCGCATTTTCTGCAAGTTGAATACCTTTTTCTTCTGCATAGATAATCGTAGATCCTACGTTCATAAAAAATAGGATTCCCGCCATTATTAAAGCTAGCCTTTTCATACCAAACCCTCCACTAAATTTCAAAATTACGCTCTCATCCCATTTTTTCCATTTGTTTATTTTTTATACTTAGTTTTCCATGTCATAAGTGATAAATTTTAATTTTGTAGGGGAACTTATTTTGAGTTTGGAGAATTTTTCGAAGAAGCTACCTTTATTTAACAAGGACTAATCCTATTTTTTTTCGTGAAATGAACTAGTCTTTTCGAAAACTAGTTATAATAAGAAAAACCGGGCATAGCCCGGTCCTTTTCATGGTTAGAGAATATCCGATAATTTGTACTCTATGCCATGTACCCCTTTATAATACTCAGGATACATTTCACCCCCACATTTTTCACATGCAAACATAGGAGGAGTTGTCGGATCTCCAT
>NZ_JBYLHW010000055.1:0-17047 GCF_057747715.1 Bacillus sp. JST-5
TATTGGTCTCCATAAAATGAAAATACCACAGCTTAAATGACTGTGGTAGACCCAAATTTTTATACTTTCTTATCTTTATAAAAAACCTGTTGAAAGTTCACCAACAGGCTTAATTTCTATAGGTTAAATATCTTTCATACCAAGTATCAATAAAATCAGGTGCAAATGGACCTTTTCGCTGTCTTATCCAACGAATAAGCTTGTCCACATTGGATTTTAATATTTGGTCAATGACTTCTGGATAATTCATCAATTTCCGATGTTCTTCATATTCATCCTCATCTAAAAGGTGGAAAGTCATATCTGGAAATACTTTAATATCTAAATCATAATCTATATATTTTAATGCTTCGTCGTCTACGACAAAAGGCGAACTTAAATTACAGTAATAATATATCCCATCTTCGCGAATCATCCCGATAATATTAAACCAGTGCTGAGAATGGAAATAACAAATTGCAGGTTCACGAGTGATCCATGTTCTTCCGTCAGATTCCGTTACAATTGTTCGATCGTTTCCGCCAATGACTAGACTTTTGCTGCCTTTTAAAACCGTTGTTTCCTCCCAAACACGGTGAATTCGTCCATTATGCTTATAACTATGTATTTGTATCTTTTCTCCCTCAATGGGAACACCCATAATATCCCTACTTTCTAACTTTCCCGATTCCATAAAAATGATAAAAAATTTCCCCTTATTCTTCTTATTATAACGGTAATGAAATAAATTTAAAACAAAAGTAGCATGAATTTCAAGGGAATAAACGACTGAATTCCAACTTTCCATTACTATTGTTAAAAAATAAAAAAAGACGCTCCGTTTTAATAGAGCGTCTAAATGTAGTTTTTATCTATTAAGAATTTTGTTGCTTACGAGATTCGGCTTTTTGATTTTGTTGTTTTACATGTTGTGCGTCTGTCTCACTAGCGAACTCAGTTCCGTATTGGTTTTGTCCGCCTTGTGCAGACTGAGCGTTTTGTTGTTTTACACGTTGTACATCAGTATTAGAGTTAGGTTGTTTGTTGTTAGCCATGATTTTCACC
The DNA here is from genome assembly GCF_057747715.1 of Bacillus sp. JST-5. Taxonomy (NCBI): domain Bacteria; kingdom Bacillati; phylum Bacillota; class Bacilli; order Caryophanales; family Bacillaceae; genus Bacillus; species Bacillus sp. JST-5. Next base: position 1,045 of record NZ_JBYLHW010000055.1, read on the forward strand.
TCCACGCTCTTAATGTACCCATCGTGGAGGAAACTATCCAAAAAAAAATAAGTAATCTTTTTCCATTTAAACTAATAAAGACCTGCCGCCATCTACAATGATGGTTTGTCCTCTAATCATAGAAGATGCATCAGAAATTAAAAACATAATTGCATTTACCATATCGTCAATTTCAACCATTCTTCCTGCAGGAGTATTTTTCTTGGCATCTTCCAAAAGTTCTTCGCGGTTTGGAAAATGCTTTAATGCTTCTGTATCAATGGCACCGCCAGAAACTGCATTTACGACAATATTTTTTGGAGCCAATTCCACCGCTAAATATCTCGTTAAAGCTTCGACTGCTGCTTTAGAAACCCCTACAGTCGTGTAATTTTCTAAATAGCGGATCGACCCTAGAGAACTAATACTTACAATTTTTCCTCCGCCGTTTTTTTCCATACGTTTTGCCGCTTCCTGTGCACAGAATAATAATGCCTTACTATTAATATTCATCGTCCAATTCCAATGGCTTTCTTCCAGTTCCATAATAGGACGTAATACTCCAGATGCTGCATTATTCACTAAAACGTCTAAACGGTCAAAATGCTCATCGATTTGTTGGAACATTTCTTTTATTTTTTCTACATCCCCGACATTTGCTTTTATTGTGAGAGCTTTTCTTCCTAATGCTTCTACTTCTTTCGCCACTTCCTCAGCTTTTGAACGGCTTCTTGCGTAATTTATAATAACATCATATCCTTCTTTTGCTAGGCGAATGGCTGTTGCTCGACCGATTCCTCTTGAGCTTCCGGTAACTAAAGCTACTTTATTATTCATTTAAATCTTTCCTTTCTATGTATTGCTAAACAATATTTTACGTTTAAAAAGAATATAGGACAACTATTGCGGGAAAATAGGATTACTATGATAAATAAAAGGAGTTAATAATCATGTATGTTGGTCGAGATATAGAAGAACTTACAATGATACCTAAAAATGAGTGGAAATATGACGAATTAGCTTATTTCCATAAGACCTTTCAGCAAACGTTGCCATATTTAAATGCTGAAGGACAATCATTATATCGTGAAATCATTGAAGAAATTATTCGAAGAGACGGCTTTCAAAAGAAGGAAGCTACTTATACAAGTGGAACAAAAATATCATACGATTAAATATAATTATAAAAAATTCACCGCGGCTACCAATCACCGCGGTTTTTTAATCGCAATAGAAAATCTTTATATTGTTGAATAATTTTTTGATGACTTACTGGAAAAGCATAGTCATCTAGTTCCTTCAAAGACACTAACTTCATCTTACTTGAATCAACAACTTTTCCGTCTATCATTCCAATAAAAACATGAATATTCCATTTTAAATGGGAAAAAACATGTTCAATATTTGTTAGAAAATCATTAATTTTTACTTTGATTCCATGCTTATTCCACATATCTGTTTCAAACGAAGTTAAAATATTTTCTTCTTTTGGCGATGGTTCATTTGGAAACTCCCAAAGCTTTGCCAATAATCCTTCATCCGGTCGCTTCCGAATTAAAACTTTTCCATCTTCACTTATTAATACGGCTGCCGTTAACTGAACCTCTTTTGTTGATTTTGTTTTCGTTTTTACTGGAAGCTCTGTTTGTTTTCCAAATTCAAACGCCCGGCAATGTTCTCGTACTGGACAAAGTAGACATGAAGGTGAGGTAGGTGTGCAAACTATCGCCCCTAGTTCCATTAATCCTTGATTAAAACTAGAAGGGTCTTCTTTAGAAATCATTTCGTATATGATATTTTCAAACCGTTTTCTCGTTTTTTGTTTGGAAATATCATCTTCTATATTTAAAATTCGAGATAACACTCTCATCACATTTCCGTCAACAGCTGGTTCTGGAACGCCATATGCAATACTTAATATAGCTCCTGCCGTATAAGGTCCTACACCTTTTAATTGGCTTAATTCTTTTTTTGTTGAAGGAACTTTTCCTTCGTACTTTTCATGAACTTCCCTTACAGCTGTTTGTAAATTTCTAGCTCTTGAGTAGTACCCTAATCCTTCCCAAGCTTTTAAGACTTGTTCTTCCTCTGCTTCGGCTAAATCTTTAATGGTCGGGAAATTTTCAATAAAACGTTGAAAATAAGGAATAACGGTATCTACTCTTGTTTGCTGAAGCATAATTTCTGAAACCCATATTTTATATGGATCTTTATCCTTTCTCCACGGCAAATTCCTTTGTTCCTTTTTAAACCATTCAATTAAATCTTCTTGGAATTTCTCTATATTAAAATCGTTTAGTACAGTATCTACACTGGTTGCCACTTAAAATCCTCCGATTCAAAATTCCTATTTAATCGCAAAAATTCGCATATTCTCAACTCCGCCTTTTATTAACGGATCTAGCTGACCAAATATTTCATGATCTTTTGATGTTCGAAGTTTCTTTAAAGATAGATAATGTGATTCGGTTGGGACAATTAATTTTTCTACGTATGTTTCTCCTTCATAATGAAATAATTCATACTCTAATACATCATAATAGGAGAGAGAAGAAAAAATATGTGAAATTGTCTTGTGATATGTTGCAAAAAAATTTTCACATACTTCATATTGTAACATCATTACAAGTTTTTGTTCCATGAAACATATCCCACACTTTCTTACTTTATTTAATGGAGGGTTGTCCTTTTGGATACTGGTACACACGTTGTCATGGGTATTACGTTAGGTGGACTTGCTATTTCAGACCCGGTTGTTGCCCAAAGTACAGAAACTGCACAATGTGTACTTCTTGCAACCGTCATTGGTTCTCAGGCACCAGATATCGATACCATTTTAAAAATGAAAAGCAATGCTTTGTATATACGAAATCATCGAGGAATTACACATTCTATTCCCGCAGTTATTCTTTGGCCATTGATCATTATCGCCGGCATATACCCGCTATTTCCTGATGCTAATCTTTTTCATTTATGGATTTGGACATTTTTTGCAGTTTTCCTTCATGTTTTTGTGGATATTTTTAATTCATATGGAACTCAAGCACTCCGACCATTTTCTAAAAAATGGATTGCCCTAGGTTGGATAAATACTTTTGACCCGATCATCTTTATTATTCATTCAGTTGGGATTGTAGGATGGCTATTTGGAGGTAACCCACTTAAAATTTTTCCATTGATTTATACAATATTATTTTTTTATTACATATTAAGATATTTAACGAAACAATCGATTTTTTATTCTGTTCAACGTATGCTTCCAGATGCAGAAAAAATTATCATCGCACCCACTATGTATTTTTTTCAATGGCGAATAGCTGTAAAAGGTAGGGAATATTTCTATGTAGCGAGAGCATATCGGCAGAAAATCGTTGTTTTAGATAAATTTAAAAGATACCCGATTCCTGATACGGAAGTGATGAAAGCGGCAAAAAAGGATGCGAATATTTCTGCTTTCCTTTCTTTTTCACCCATTTACCATTGGGAAGTTAAATACTTTAAGGGCGTAACAGAGGTTAAATTTATTGATTTACGCTATCGTATCAACGATCATTATCCGTTTGTAGCTATTGTTCATTTAGATGAGGAATTAAATATTATAAACTCTTACACCGGCTGGATTTTTGACACAAAGAAATTAAAGAGAAAATTAAATTCCATTCCAAATTAATAAGTGGTAGAATTCCCCTACCACTTTAATGTTCCGTTCTTTTAATTAAATGAGAATATTTTGGATTAGTTGCCGTAAACTCATGGAGACGGGATCCATATTGATCTATCCATTGCTTTACAATGCGTTCCGTCACTTTAGGACCTCGATACGTTCTTCCTGCTTTAGCATAGGTTGTCTCGAAATCTTCCCAAAGCAGCTCAACCCAAGTTCTTGCTTGATCTTCCGTTAAATTTTTATTTTTATTCATTAATTCTACTGTTAAACGGTCAAAATATTCTTTCATAACAGATCACCCCAATTCTTTCCATTCATCAATCATATTTGTTTGAAAATAATAGTATTAGGTCACTCACTAGGAGGGTAAGTACTATGAGAAATAAAAAACATAAATTTCCAAATATCAAAAATCGATTTGAAGGTGAACCAAGAGCGAAAGCAGAGTTCGCTTCAAAACGTGCTGATGGAACGATTAATACCCATCCTCAAGAACGAATGAGAGCTTCCACGAAACGTGAGGAATCTTAAATTAGAAACAAGCTATTCTAGGAAATTTGTTTTCTAATCATTCGGGATTGGCAAAAGCCAATCCCTGCATAAAAAACATTGTCGTTATCCATTAAAGAATTTTCACGAATTTTTTGCACGACCAAATTTACTCTTTTACTTACTTTGGCTTCTTTAACAATGAAATAGGGATACCTTCTTCTTTCCCGTTCCCGCCAAGTCGATAACCCCATGCAAAACGACCATTAATATAATCAATTTTAAAGTAAACACCCGGATCTCCATCGATTTCGTATATTTCCCCTTTTTTAAAATCATTCGGATCTAGTAAGTAAGCCTTCGCCATCATCGCTTTTCTTTCTAATACAGCATACTCATTAACCATACCCATTTGTTCTGCTTTTCTAGCCTTCTCCATTAAGGTGGCAATTTCTTCTTTCAACTCATGTTCCGTCATTTCACTATATCGTTTTTCATTTTTATTCATGTATAATTCACCTCTTTTATCCACTTTAAGTATAGACAAATGTTAGTGTAAAATAAAGAATTAGGATGGTGATAAATATGACAACACGTACAGTTTGTATTACTGGAGCCGGAAGTGGACTTGGTAAAGATATTGCATTACTTTTTGCCGACAAAGGCTACCGTATCGTATTAGTAGGAAGAAATGAACAAAAAATAAAAGATGTGAAAGAACTAATTGAAAAGAAAGGTGGACAAGCTTTCCATTATTCTTTTGATATTCGAAGTGAAAGTGATGTCCAAACAAACGTAAAAAAGATATTAGAAACAACAAATGTGCAAATTTTAGTTAATAATGCTGGAATAGGACATTTTGGTACCATTTTAGAATTAACTAGTGAGCAAATTAATGAGATGATGGACACCAATGTTTATGGAACAATCAACATGACACGTGCTTTTTTACCGCATTTATTAGAACAACCTAACAGTTCCATCATCAATATTATTTCTACCGCCGGTTTAAGAGGTAAAGTGAAAGAAACGGCTTATTGCGCTTCTAAATTTGCGGTAAGAGGTTTCACAGAAGCACTTCAAAAAGAATTAGATGGAAAAGTAAATGTTGTCGCAGCATATATGGGCGGTATGAATACTCCTTTTTGGGATAATAGTGAATTTGTTAAAGTTCCAAGTATTTTACCAAATTCATATGGTGTTGCAAAAGAAATTGTTGATCGCTTTGAAAAAGAACAAGAAATCATTATTGAGACATAATCATTCTTTATTTGCGATGAATGCTTCTATTAAATCTATATCAAAACCTTTTCGATACAAGAATTGTTTCACTTTCATTGTCCGTTCAAAAGGAGGAAGGGCTGAATATTTTTTCCATGCCTTTTCTCCTTGAATTTTTATAGCACTCTCTTCCAGTTCATCGAATTCAGTAAAATCAATTTTGTTCATCGCTTCTTCAATAATAGGAATATCAAAACCTTTTCTTAGTAACATTTGTTTGAGGTTATTAATTAATTGTTTTTGCGAAACTCCTTTTTTGATTCCCTTCTTTTCGGCCAGCTTTTTTGCGACCTCGACTTGTTTTTCATAATCAAATAATTTAAGTGCCTCATAAATAAGATTTTCTTGTACTCCCTTTGACTTTAACCATTGATAAATAACTTTTGGCCCTTTATCTTGGGTATTTATTTGTGTTTGAACATATGATTTTGCAAATTGCAAATCATCAACGTATCCAAGACTCTTCAATTTATGTATAGCTTCTTGAATCGTTGGAATCGTAAATCCTTTTTCTTTTAAAAATGTAAACACTTCGAATTCTGATCGCATACGAAACGATAAATATTGATAGGAAGCAGTTACAGCTTTTTCAATATCTTCATGATATAAAATTTCTTCAATTTCAAATGGAGTTAACTCTTTACCCTTTTTTAGTCCGTATTTAATTAAAATATTTTCAGTTACACTAAATGCATATTCATCCTTTTCCCCATTAGCCATGTAAATGTTATAACGTTCTGGATTGTTTTTTTGGACGGATATTTTACTAATTTTTTTCATTCCAAACACCTCAATTTCAATGTACCAAAAAAATGAAAGGATTCATATTTCATTGCATAGATAGTGGCAATATTTTAGCTAGCGGAATAAATTACCATTCCATGGTTAAACTATGGATGAATAGATTTTTTGAAAGGATGATTATCGTGGGAGAAAAGAAGAAACGTGATAAAACAAAAAAAACGTTGTCTAGTGCACAAGAAGTTACATATCAACGTGAGTTTAAATTAGCTGATATTGCCGGTGGTTATGTTCAAAAACGTGAAAAACGATAAAAATTTCCTCACATGATTTATCAGTTTCTTTAGAAAGATATTAAATAAGGAGAACTTTTAGTTTTCTCTACTTTTCATTACGAAAGGGGACTTTTTAATGGGACGAGCAAAGAAGCAAAAATCTCGGGATAAAAATAAAGAAACATTACCTCAAGTTCCTAAAAATATGAAATCAGATGGAATCGATGAGGAGTTCTCAGCAGAGTTAGCCGATCAAGCTGATTTAGAAGCACAAGCTCGTGCCGAAGCTGCTAATCAACGAGTAAAGAAAAGAAAGAAAAAATAATGAAGTGTCGGGCTGCTTAAAGCGGCCTTTTTATTTATCCATCCATTTTCCATTCTTAAATAAAATGTTGTTTACATAAAGAATTATATCTATACATAAAAGAGGGAGAATGCTCTTCTCCCTCTTTTAATACTTAATTTGCTTCTGCCCCTCTATGATGTGTTGTTTTTTCATTTCGATTAGCAAAATATTTTTTTATTGCATCTATCGCAAATCGGTCAGCACCAAAGTAGTATGCTGCAGTACCAACGTATAATAATATGAATGCAACTGTTAATAAAATTGGATTTGTGCTAACAGTACCTGCTAATAAGAAGTTTAAGTTCATAAATGCTCCTGCTAATAGAGCCGGAATTGTTGCTAAACCGACAATTAATCCTAATCCAACTAATACCTCACCGTAAGGAATTAGTATATTAAATAGTTTCACATTTGGAATCGCAAAGTTTTCAACAAATGCCGCATACCAAGGTTGGACTGCTGGATTCTCCCCTGCCGCTTTTGCTAAAGTTCCTTGTAAAAATCCGCTAGCATCGAATCCACCTGTTACTTTATGAATTCCCGCTTCAAACCATTGAATTCCTAACCAAATTCTCATAACTGTCCAAATAACTGCTGCTTGTGGTGTTTGATACCATTTCATTTTAAATTCCCCCTATTATATAATTTGTGAAATTCTTCACATAAACTTGTAAAAAAATATTTTTATCATTAGTAGCTCTATCTATTCATATTGTGAAGTATTTCACATTCTTTTTACATCTTTAATATATACCATATTTTATATAATTTCAATATCGTTCACATGATTGTCAATTTATAAATTCATTTGTGGATATTGTTATTATTGTGGATATGTCTGTTGAAAGCTAGTATATAAAGATTATTTATTCACAAAGCAAATTGCATCATTTTTGTGGATTAAGTGGATAATTTGAAGAATGTTAAGAATATCAATGTGAATTTTGTGGACAAAAATGTGGATATTGTTGAAATAAATATATCCGCTTTATTTATGTTAAACCTTAGTACAAAAAAAACAGTCCATATTTGGACTGCTCTCAAAATGTTTTGGCCAAAGATTCTCAACTCAAATAATTTGATGGGAAATCTCAATTAAGAAGCTTCTTCTTTTTTATCAAGGTTATATCCATTTTCCCAATATTCAGCGTTATTAACACCCATCTCTTTAGAGTTATAAACAGGATCTAAACCTTGTTTTTTCTGTTTCTCATAATCTTTTAAGGCAGCTAATGCTGGTTTCATTAAGATAAGAATTGCAATTAAGTTGAGCCAAACCATTAATCCAAGACCAACATCACCTAAGCCCCAAACTAAGTCTGATCCTTTTACTAATGTTCCAAATAGTACAGAACCTAGTAAAACTAATTTCAATACGTTCATTACAACCTTTGTATTTTTTCCACGGGCCAAAAAGGCAATATTTGTTTCCGCAATATAGTAGTAAGCAATGATAGTAGTAAATGCAAAGAAGAATAAAGCAATACCAACAAATCCTGCACCAAAGCCTGGGAATACTGTTTCAATTGCCTGCTGAGTATATTCTGGTCCTACTTTGACATTAGAACTAATATTCTCTTGGAGCAATGTTTGCTGATCTGCTTCATAAACATTATACATACCTGTAAATAAAATCATAAATGCGGTTGCAGAACATACAAGTAATGTATCAATATAAACAGACATTGCTTGTACTAAACCTTGTTTTACTGGGTGAGAAACCTCTGCTGCTGCAGCATGGTGAGGTCCCGTACCTTGTCCAGCTTCGTTAGAGTAGATTCCACGTTTTACTCCCCAAGAAATAGCTGCACCTAAAATACCACCAAATGTTGCGTCAGCACCGAAAGCACTAGAAAAAATTAATTTAATAACTCCAGGTATTTCAGTAATGTTTAACGCAATGATAATCAGTGCCATTAAAATATAACCAAGTGCCATAAAAGGAACAATAACTTGTGCTGCATTGGCAATACGCTTTACTCCACCAATGATTATAAGCCCTACTAAAACAATTAAAATAACTCCTGTAATACCAGTATTAAGACCAAATGCGTTATTTAATCCTTCTGCAATTGCATTTGCCTGAATACCCGGCATTAATAAACTCATAGCTAATACGGCTGCAATCGCAAATAGAACTGCAAACCATCTAATTCCCATTCCTTTTTCAATGAAATAAGCAGGTCCACCACGATATTGACCATCTTGTCTTACTTTATAAATTTGTGCAAGAGTAGACTCTACAAATGCACTAGCAGCTCCAATAAAAGCAATTAGCCACATCCAAAATACCGCACCAGGTCCACCGTATGCAATCGCTGTAGCAGTACCTGCGATATTACCTGTACCAACCCGGTTAGCTAAAGCTAAGTTTAATGCTTGGAAAGAAGATACCCCTTCATTTGATTTATCTCCTGCAAACATTTGCTTTACAGCATCCTTAATGAAACGAATTTGAACAAATTTTGTTAAAATAGAAAATAGTAATCCTACCCCTAGACAGAAGTAAATCATTACGTTGCTCCACAGAATGCTGTTCAGCCATGATACTGCATCATTTAAATATGCCAAAAGAACCCCCCCTTTTCGCCTATTTTCTGAATCTTTGACCTATTAAGAATTATAAATTAAACACAATGACAATACAATGTTATCTTTTTGATAGCAAAAAATTTTATTCTTTTCCTTAAATTTACAAATAAAAAAATACTACCACTTTTATGGTAGTATTCAAAATTATTTTATTTTTCCTATTTTCAGTTCTTTTGATTCTTTATACAATGCTTTAATTAAAGATATTGTCATTAAACCCATAATTATAGAAAACGGTAAAGCAGTCACTATCATTGTATTTTGTAAAGCCTGTAAACCACCTGTATATAATAGTGCAATAGAAATAATGGATAACATAACTCCCCATATTATTTTTATTCTATTTCCAGGGTTTAACGATCCGTTTGTTGTCATCATTCCTAAAACAAAAGTCCCTGAGTCTGCCGATGTAATAAAAAATATACTAATTAGTAAAATAGCAATGATAGATAGAATTTCACCAAACGGATAATTTCCAAAGACAGCAAATAAAACCGCTTCAGTGACTAAATTTGATAAAACCGCTTCATTGTTATGCTCCAACATTATCGCGCTTCCTCCAAAAGTTGAAAACCATATAAATCCGATTAATGTAGGAACTAATAACACCCCAAAAACAAATTCCCGAATAGTTCTCCCTTTAGAAACACGTGCTATAAAAATTCCAACAAATGGCGCCCAAGAAATCCACCATGCCCAATAGAAAATGGTCCATGCATGAATCCAATTTCGAATTTCCTCATTTAATGGAGCAATTCGAAAACTCATCCTAGGTAAGTTTTGTATATAGAGTCCGATTGTTTCAGTGAATAGATTTAATATTAAAATAGTTGGTCCTAATATAAGCATTCCAAGCAATAAAACAGCAGCAAGCACCATATTCGCATTACTTAGTATTTTGATGCCCTTCTCTAAACCAGTCAGAGCTGAAATCAAAAATAATACTGTTACAATAACAATAATGATAAATTGAATAAGGATTCCCGATGGGACATCATACAAAAAAGACAATCCACCATTAATTTGAACGGCACCAAATCCTAACGTAGTGGCAATGCCAATAACAGTTGCAATGACAGCTATCACATCAATCAATTTCCCTAAAAACCCTTTTACCTTCTCACCAAAAAGAGGTTTTAATGTAGAACTAATGAGTGCCGGTTGTTCGTGACGAAAATTAAAATAAGCGAGCACTAATGCGACAATTCCGTAAATGGCCCAAGCATGAATTCCCCAATGAAAATAAGTATAACGCAGACTATCTTTTATCGCTTGATCAGTTCCAGGATCAACATTTGTAGGAGTACTAATGGCATAGTGACTTAAAGGTTCAGCAGCACCCCAAAACACTAATCCAATCCCCATTCCTGCGCTAAATAACATAGCCAACCAAGAAGGACGGGAAAATTGGGGCTTGTCTTCTTGTTTTCCAAGCTTTATTCGCCCAATTGGGCTAATGAGAAAATATAAACAAACGATGACAAAAAACGTTACTAAAATTAAATAGTACCATCCTAAAGTAGAAGTAATAATTGTTTGAATTTGAGCCATCATTTTTTCAATGTTATCTGGCATCATTATTGCAAGAATTACTAATGCCAACAATATAGCGATTGAAATGAAAAAAACAATTCGATTTTTTTTCATTCGAACTCTCCTTTGTATCGCCTTACGTAGTCCCCATTATTTTTTGTTACCAGCAAAAAAATTATCCTCTAATTAAACGTCGAATAAAATCTCGGATTAGAAAAATTCTTTTTTCATATATAAGACATTCAAAACTAAGGGATTAAAGGTTTCATGACAAAAATTCAAGTGAAAACTCGTTTTCTCATTGATGTCGTTGAACAGAAAAAATGTAATCTAGGATGAATTTGGCTAATTGAAAAATAAAAAGACATGCAACTTAGACTTCAATCATTCATTAATAAGGGAGCTTACTCTATTAAAGAGTGCATATTTTTTGCCATATTATCATTAGTTACCGAATAAACATTAACTTGAGACAAACCGGAAGGAGAGAAATAATTAAATGATTTGTCCAAGTTGTAATAAAATGAACAAAGTAGATGCCACTTTTTGCCCATATTGTGGACATTGGTTTCGTCAAAGTGTTGATACTAATTTAGAAAGTCAACAAATTTCATCAGACGTACTTTCTCGCGTCCAATTTTATAAACAGAAAACAGATGCTTCCTTAAGTTTAAAAATAAAAAAGAATTTCTTTAATTATTTAGACTTTGTCATCCAATCGTTGAAAGCACCGACTTCATTCTCTCGAAAAATAGGTTCTGAACATTCAATGAACGGCTATATAACAATCGTTTTTACATCGATTTTTTATGCATTGGGGGTCAGTCTACTAACTAAAAGAATCAATCAAATGAGCCCATTTGATTATTCCAACTCTTTTAGTTTTGTAAAAACATTTTTTCCTTCTTTTTTCTATATATTGATTTGGAATTTAGGAGCAATCATGATTATTTATATTCTTTTAACGAAATGGTTAAAAATTTCGGTTAAGTTTGCTGATATAGTAGGTCGTTACGGGGGAGTATCGGTAATTCTTTTATTTTATTTAATCATTGGGTGCGTACTATCATCTTTTTTTGTTGGGAGAATTTATTCATTTTATTTAAATTTCCTAACTATTATCCAATTTTTTGTTATATTTGTTACAGTTTCTTCCTATCGATTGGACGATCGAAAAAAAGAGCCATTATATATCACACTTATGACCACAGCAATTTTAATTTTTATTAATTCTTTGTTTCTAGAAAATTTATCTAAATATATGTTTGTGAATATTTTTTCTTAATCCACAACCTAAATAAATTAAGAGCTCTCCTTTCATTGAGAGCTCTCATATTATTAATGAAAATCGACATCAATTTTCTTTTTATTTTCATTAATGGCTTTTGGCATTCGGATTTCTAACACTCCATTTTTGTAAGACGCTTTTACTCCTTCATGGCTGACATTGGCTGGAAGATGAATGCTTCGATGAAACCTTCCCACAAATCTTTCTTTTCGATGCATATGTTCTTCTTTTATCTCATTGGTACGATTAATGGTACCGCTAATAGTTAACATATTGTTTTCAATGTGTATATCTACATCTTCTTTCTTTTCAAGCCCTGGCAAATCACATGTAGCGACTACCTCGTTAGCTGTTTCATAAACATCTACCCTCAAATGTCCAAAAGTATTGTCATCCATTTGAAAAGGGAAATCAGAAAATAGACGATCTAAATCTTTTCTCATATGTGATAATTGTCGAAAAGGATCGTAAGGAATTAATGACATTTTCCTAGCCTCCTTACAAATTTTTTCTAAGTATATTTTTTCGACATCCTCGTTGATTATTCATAAAAGAATCGAATAATTTAAAAAAGGAAACGCAAAATGGAGTGCGTTTCCTTTCTTATAGGCTAGGAATTTCCCATTGAATTTCTTCTAACCCTAGTTCATTTAAAATTTTATTTGTTTTCGAAAACGGTTTACTACCAAAAAATCCGCGATGAGCTGACAATGGACTAGGATGGGGTGATTTTATTATATAGTGTTTGTTCGTATCAATGATTTGTTCTTTCGCTTGTGCATGACTTCCCCACAATATATAGATAATTGGATGTTCTTTTTTGTTTAATACTTCAATTACTTTATTCGTAAATATTTCCCAACCACGTCCTTTATGAGAGTTAGGTTGGCCTTGGCGAACTGTCAAAACCGTATTTAACATTAAAACACCTTGCTTTGCCCAATGAACAAGATGTCCATGATTCGGTAAAGAACACCCAATATCATTTTGCAATTCTATAAAAATATTTTTTAACGAAGGAGGCAACGGAACACCCGGTTTAACGGAAAAACTTAACCCATGAGCTTGATTTGGCCCATGATATGGGTCTTGTCCAAGAATGACAACCTTCACTTGATTAAATGGTGTGAAATGAAGAGCATTAAATATGTCATACATATCAGGGTATATGGTTTCTGTTTGATATTCATGGATTAAAAACTTTCTTAACGATAAATAATATGGTTTTACAAATTCTTCCTCCAATAAAGGTCCCCAATCGTTTTTCAAAATTTTATTTTTCATTATTTCTTCCAACCCTTTTTTGTATTTTCATTAATTGCATTTTTTCATTAAACAAACTTGGATAAGATAAAAAGCCTAAGAAAATGCTTGAAACTGCTGCCGTTGTCAAAAGTAAAAATAAGATTAACAACTGGAATTGCACGGCTTGAATCGGGCTTGCACCCGCTATGATTTGACCACTCATCATTCCCGGAAGTTGAACAAGTCCGATTGTTTTTTGACTTTCAATCGTCGGAATCATACTAGCTTTTATCGCCGTAATGAGTTGATGATGAATCGCTTGTTTCGGTGTTCCACCCAGCGTTAATATGAGTTCAACTTCCTCTTGACGTGCTTCTACCTCTGATAAAAATCGATTTAAAAACAATAAACATAAAACCATAGAATTACCAATAACCATACCGCTTATAGGGATAATATATTGTGCGGTTGCAGGTGTGATTTGAAACCCTAGTAAAATTCCTTGAGTTAAAGCTTCTATTAAGATAAATGTAACGGTAACCTTCCAAATAATCCCTTTAATCGCCGCACCTTTTTTCCAAACATTTTGTACAGCTGCACCAATCATAACAGCTATCATAAGTAAAACATAAACTATCTGTTCTGATTGAAAAACAAATTGTAAAATATATCCGACAATCAACAATTGAATGATCGAACGCACGACAGCAATAACAACATCTTTTTCCAATCCAAGATTGAAAGTTTTAGACAAAAATAAAGGAAATAAAACAAAAATGAGAGAAATGGCAAGAGCTGTGTAACTCATGATAGCTCCCCCTTTACAAATTGCTGTACTCGTTCATTTTTTGGATGATTTAAAAGACTACTTTCCCCCGTTTCGACTAATTCGCCATTCATCATCACCCAAGTATAGTTACCAATCTCTAAAGCTTGTCTTAAATTATGAGTAATCCATACAATCGTAACACCATAATGTTGATTAATTTTCACAATTAAATCTTCTATTTCTTTTTGTGAAACAGGATCAAGTGAAGAAGTAATTTCGTCTAAAAGTAAGATTTCTGGACGGTTAACTAAAGTTCTAGCAATAGACACTTTTTGACGTTGACCACCGGAGAGGTCCTTCACATGCTTATTCATCATCTGTTTATTTAGTCCCACTAGATCTAATAATTTTTCTGCTTCATTTAGATCAATTTTCTTTCCTTGTAATTTCAAAGGAAGATTCATATTGTCATAAACGGTTCCATTAATCATGGGGGCACTTTGCAATGCTAACCCGACATTTCTTCTTAATTCAATTGGATGGTATTGTTCAATTCTTTTATTGTTTATGTATATTTCTCCTGATTGAAAGGACAGTAATCCGTTACATAATTTTAAAAGGGTCGATTTCCCAGCTCCAGAAGGCCCGACAATGGTTGTAATAGTCCCTTCGTGAAATGACCCTGTAATATTTTTAAGAATATGTTCTTCTCCTGCATAATAATTTAATTTATGAACATGGATAGCTACATTTATACCCGATTGCATGCGATCACTTCCTTCATTTATCGAATTGCTTTCATTATAAATGAAACGAACATGATATTTAATAATGAAAAAGATTCGTTTAAATGGATTGGGAATTATTATCGAATCAAAATTCTATACGATTGTTTAGTTTTATTCCAATAAACATCATAAAATATTCCTTCGCAAATTTGGAAAACTAAGTAAAAAATATAAATAGGGAAGTGTTTCAATGGAAATTATCTATATTTTACTTGTTATTGGCTATTTTCTTTTATTAATATGGGGACTTTCATTGACTAAGAAAGAACCTATTTTCCAGTTATCCAACATTTACTTATTAGTTATCCTTGGATTAATTTATGACAATTTTATTATTGCGATTGGGAAATTTATTGAAGAGGAATCGTTTTTGAAAACATTAAGTTATGGAAGGTATTGGATGCACGCTTTATTTACTCCTACATTAATACTTTTTGCTTGGAATTCTCTTAAAAAAGGAGGATTCAAATTAGCGAAACAGACAGGTTGGAAAATAGCAGTATATATAATTACTATCGCAATCATTGTATATGAAATTTATTTAATTATCTATAAATTAAATTTAGAAAAGAAATGGGAAAACGGCTTATTAATCTTTGAAAATACAGGTAAGTCTGGATTACCAATTATGATGATTGCTGTCATTGGTTTCCTTGCATTTCTAGGGATTTACTTATGGAAAAAATTCCGTTTCCCTTGGTTATTTTTAGGAATTTTGATTTTAATTATTGGAAGTATTCTATCTATGAAATCCAAAAACATGGTGATAATGAATATTCTCGAATTTATACTTATGATTTCAATACTCCTTACTAGAAAGTTTCTAAAGGAAGAAGGATCTTAAAATCAGTACTTGTTTTCACTACTTTTCTTCCTTTTTTGTATTACCTTTTTTATAAAATAAAGCGATTTAACTAGAAATCGAGTAGGAGAGGGTGACTAACCCCCGACCTCTCACACCACCGTACGTACCGTTCGGTATACGGCGGTTCAATTAAGTATGACGTAGA